>NZ_JBFUBY010000563.1:0-880 GCF_056405515.1 Polaromonas sp. P1_G2 | reverse complement strand
ATAGACATGACCCTGATAGGTCAGGTCATTGATCGCCGAGAGGATCGGTCCGCCGTTGCCGGCATGCAGCGTGCGCTCGGAGAAGAAGACGTCATGATGGACGTTGAGCGCAGCGAGGTCCTGGCGGATCATCTCCATCATCGCATCGATCGTGCGATCCTTGACGATCGGCAGCCATTCGGCCTCGATCATGCCACGCAGCTTTGAGCCAAATTCCGTTTTCAGCGCTTCGCCAACCGGGACGAGATAGTCGCCGGGATAAAGACCTTCCGGGATCTCGCCAATGTTTTCGCCCAGTGCTTCGCGATAGCGCAGGAAGGCGGAGCGGGCGAGCACGTCAACCTGTCCGCCGGCGTCGTTGATGTAATATTCCTTGATGACGCCGTAGCCTGCGACTTCCAGCAGATTGGCCAGCGCGTCGCCGACCACGGCGCCACGGCAATGGCCGACATGCATGGGGCCGGTGGGATTGGCCGACACATATTCGACATTGACCTTATGGCCGGCGCCCATGTTGGAACGGCCGAAGCCGCCGCCCAGCCGGATGATGCGGCCGAGGAAGCGCTGCCAGTAGACACTGGCCAGGCGGATATTGATGAAGCCCGGGCCTGCGACGCTGACCTCGGCAATATCCGTATCGGTCTGCAGGTATTTGATGATCTCGTCGGCGAGCGCGCGGGGTGCCATGCCCATCTGCTTGGAGAGCACCATGGCGGCATTGGTGGCGAGATCGCCGTGGGCGGGATCGCGCGGGGGCTCGACCACGACACGGCTCAGGTCCGCGTCTTCACGCTTGTCGGCGGGGATCACCTTGTCGCTCAGGATCGCCTTGATAYGGCTTTCGAATTCCGCAAAGAGGTTCATTGCATATTCCTTCCGG
>NZ_JBFUBY010000562.1:0-880 GCF_056405515.1 Polaromonas sp. P1_G2 | reverse complement strand
GGTGAAAGGAGCCGGTTGCCGGTGGATGGGTCGCTCCACGTCGCAAGAAATTGAAGCAGGGCTAGTGCACTAAATGTACAACGGTGCCCTGAGTCGAGATGTGTTCAGTTACCGAGGCAAGAGAATCATGTGGTCTATGGCCTTAGAGGAGAAGAGAAAAGATCTGGGACCTGGCTTACCCCGGCACGCCCTCTCAAATAAGAGATTGGGTGCACGGTATGTCAGGCGTTTGCCGCTAGGGTTTTTCTGGCCTTGCGTCAGTAACAAGCCGCAAGAATGACATGAGGGCCTCTTCTGCCAGTGTTCCGTGTTGCTTTCCGTTGTAATCAACATCCAGCAAGCTCGCGGGCTGATACTTGCCAGAGAGGTATGCGCGAATACGTTGGACGCGTTGCGTGTTTTCAAGCGTCCCAGGTTTCAGGTTATCGGGAGCTATGTGCATTGCCACGAGCGACAGGAACTCTTCGTCGGTGAGTTCCGCAAAGGTCTTTCCGAAATATGCCCGCGCGGCGGCCGCATAGCCATGAACAGGCTGGCCATTCTTGTTGCCCAGGTAGCAGATATTCAGGAACAACTGCAATTGATCATTCTTGGAAACCAGCGAATCCAAGGCGTATTGCGCAATCAACGTTTGGCGAACTTTGGCGATGCCTTGCTTGAACCCATCGGGGAAAAAAATGAGCTTGACCAAACCTTGGGTAATGGTCGTCATTCCTGCGCCGGGAGTTTCAAGATCGACGCCGTGATGCCGAATGAACGCCGGATCTTCGATCGCCAACAACATGGCTTGCCTCTCCTTGGATAAATCAGCAAGTTTCAGTTGAGCCCCAAAGCGCTTCCAGGTTTCGGAAACCAGAGACGGTGTCGCAGCTCTCGCAAC
>NZ_JBFUBY010000561.1:0-882 GCF_056405515.1 Polaromonas sp. P1_G2 | reverse complement strand
CGTCGATGCTGGCGCGCAGGTGTGTGGCGCCCAATTCAATCAGCTCGCCCAGCAGCGTCTGGCTGTCCAGGCCCAGCTCCATGAACCGCAATTCCAGGCGCCTGCCAAAGCGTTCCAGGCGCTCGACGCGAATCTGTTCACCTGCATTCGCTTGCACGCAACGCAAACCCAGCGCCCCAAGGGCCTGGCTGGCGGCATCCCAGGCATCACCGGAAGCAGGCTTTAAAGCCTCCAGCCAGCGCTGGCTGGTAGCGTCGTCTTCAAAACAGAGGGTGGCAATCGTTCTTACTTCGGACATGGGGTACTGCTGGCGTTCATCTTGCTGTGAAACAGGGCATCTGGAGTTGCCTGCGTTTTATGGAGGCTGGTGGGGCCGGGAACTGCGCGCCGGGTCTGGGGCGGTCGATCAGGCCCATCAAAGTCGCGCAGCGCTTGCCTACTTGATGCACGCCGTGAAGTGGTTGTTGCCGTTGGACATGCATTGGTAGAAGGCGCGGTCCCTGCCCGTGGCGGACTGGCAACTGCCCAGATTGGTCTCAGCCTTGGCGCGACGAAGCCTGGCGGCGTTGTTGTCGTAGTCGGCCTGGGTGATGTAGCCGGTTTTCAGGTTCTTGGCACTCACTTCCAGCGCCGTATCCGCCTGGTCCTGCGCATTCCTGACCGCGCTGCTGCAGTCCAGCGGCACCTCTTTGCTGTCTTTGGTTCCCAGGGCCTTTTCCATGCCCTTGGCAAAGTCCTGCACGTCTTTGGGAACCTTTTTTGTGCCGTCGGCGTTGTACTCGGTGGCGCGCACCTTGCCGTTGTTGTCGCCGCCAAAACTGCTGTTGCTGTGCAACTTCAGTGGTTCGACGCTCTTTTCGGTGGCAGGCGGCTGTGCGCCGT
>NZ_JBFUBY010000560.1:0-885 GCF_056405515.1 Polaromonas sp. P1_G2 | reverse complement strand
GCGGTACAGGGCAGCTGAGCCCGGGGGCTGCTTCTCCAGCGTCCACTGCTTGTCGTGGAAGGCGGCGACATTGGGCCGGTGGGCAATGGAGATGATGGAACCCCCTGACGATTTCACAAGCGCGAGCAGGCGCTCGTACAGCGTTTTTTCGGCGGCTTCGTCGAGTGCGCTGGTGGCTTCGTCGGCAAAAATCCAGCTCGGTTTTTTCAGCAACACGCGCGCAATCGCCAGGCGTTGCTGCTCGCCGCCGGAGAGTTTCTGGCTCCAGGCATCTTCCTCGTCAAGCCGCGCGGCCAGGTCGGGCAGCAGGGCTTCTTCAAGTGCCTGCTTGAGGGCCTCGTCGCTGTAAGCCGCGGCGGGCTCCGGGTAGGCCAGCGCATCGCGCAGGGAGCCATTGGGGAAATAGGGGCGCTGGGGAATGAACATCGCGTTTGCAGGTTTCGCGATGTTGCCGTTGGCAAAAGGCCATATACCGGCGAAGGCGCGAAACAGGGTTGACTTGCCGCTGCCCGATGGGCCCTTCAGTAGGATGTGGTCGCCGGGGTGGGCCTTCAGCGACATGTCCGCCAGCAGCGCGGCACCCGTGGGCAGCGTGAGGTTGAGGCCGGTGGCTTCAAGCTCGGTTGATGGTGTGGTGACAAGCGCTTCATTGTCTTTTGTCTGCGCGATCATGCTGTCTTCAAAACTGGTCAGGCGGTCGGTGGTGGCGCGCCAGCTGGCGAGCGTGTCGTAGTTGTCCACAAACCAGCTCAGCGAATCCTGGACCTTGCCGAAGGCAGAGGAAATCTGGATAAGCTGGCCGAGCTGGATCGCCCCGCTGAAGAAGCGAGGTGCGGCGACAAAGAAGGGAAAAATTACGGCGGCCTGGCCGAAGAAGCTCTGGAA
>NZ_JBFUBY010000559.1:0-887 GCF_056405515.1 Polaromonas sp. P1_G2 | reverse complement strand
GGATATGGCGGAAACCCATTTCGCGCTCTTCATGGCCGCGATAGGCGAGCGCACCGGCGATCAGCGCCACCTTGCCGCGCGCGCCGGGCAGGAAGCGGCCGATGAGATAGCCGSCGAGACGGCCGGCGGCGCGGTTGTCGAYGCCGACATAGCTGACGCGCCCGACATGGCTGATGTCGGAGACCAGCGTCAGCACGGTGACGCCGTTGGCGATCAGCTTGCGGACTGCCTCGCGCACCAGCGGGCTGTCGAGGCCGATCAGGCCGACGCCCCGGCTGACCGGCCGCAGGCTGTCAAGTTTCAGCGCGATCTCCTCGGGCTCGATGCCGGAAAGACGGTGAACAAAAATCTCGGCGTCGTTGCGCTGGGTCGCCTGGCGTTCGAGATGCTGGGCAAGGTCGGCGATGAAAGCGTTGGTGCCACCCGGCAGCACGAAATCGAGGCGTATCGTATCTGCCGGGCTCGCTTTTTCAGTCTCGCCGGACAGCTGGCCGACGATGTTCATCACGTGCAGGCGGGTATGTTCCTGCACACCGGGACGGTTGTTGAGGACTCTGTCGACAGTTGCTTTGGAAACGCCGGCGATGCGCGCAATCTCATCCAGTTTCGGACGGGTTTTCTTCACGAATGGCCTCATCGTCGCGCAGGCCGTCGCTGCTCCGACCGCACTGAAAAATCTCATCAAAATGAGGTATTAGCCGGAACTCCGGTAAATTTCCAGTGGCTTAGCGATATTGCCGTCTTACATTTCGGAAGTTGCAGTCATCCCCTGCGTTTGGCTTCGCTTGACAGTGGGTGGTCGATTTCTGTAACCTCATAATGAGGCGTAATAAAAGATCATTTTGAGTTGATTGATTCCATGGAGCCCACATCACGCGATTACAGCC
>NZ_JBFUBY010000558.1:0-888 GCF_056405515.1 Polaromonas sp. P1_G2 | reverse complement strand
GTCGTATCTCGCGCCCCACGCCAATCCTGGACTCGAAGATCTACAACGTCACGCTCAACCCCTATTGGACAGCGCCGCGCTCGATCATCGAAAAGGATATTGTGCCGCTGATGCGCAAGGATCCGACCTATCTGACGAAGAGCAAGATTCGTCTGTTCGATGCCAAGGGCAATGAAGTCGATCCCAAGACCATCGACTGGAACGCCGAAAAGGCGCCGAACCTGATGTTCCGTCAGGACCCGGGCAAGATCAATGCCATGGCGTCGACCAAGATCAACTTCCACAACCAGTTCGACACGTATATGCACGACACGCCGCAGCAGGGCCTGTTCAACAAGCTCTCGCGCTTCGAATCGTCGGGCTGCGTGCGCTGCCAGAACATCCGTGATCTGACGACCTGGATTCTGCGCGACACGCCCGGCTGGAGCCGCCAGCATATCGAGCAGGTGATCAAGACCGGCGTCAACACGCCGATCGATATCACTGAGGAAATCCCGATCTATTTCAAATATGTCACCGCCTGGTCCGCCAAGGACCATGTCGTGCAGTTCCGCGACGACATCTACCAGATGGATGGCGCCCAGGAACTGGCGCTGCAGACCGGCCTCAACCAGGAACCGGCCGTCGCCAACAACTGAGTACGGATAAGAACATGCAAAAGCCCGCCAAACTGGCGGGTTTTTGCATGTCTGCGAACACATTCTTCCTGAGCATTGATCAGGCGCGCGAGCGGCCTGTGCGGCCCTTTCCCAGCCAGGCGCGTGGCGAAAGCCGGCTCGGCTTGAGCGGCAGAGGCGGTCGCGCCGCCCGGTCGAACGACGGCAGATGGACGGCCGTCGCCACGCTTTCGATGATTTCGGCGGTTTCGAACACGGCGCGGTTTTCGGG
>NZ_JBFUBY010000557.1:0-889 GCF_056405515.1 Polaromonas sp. P1_G2 | reverse complement strand
CGCAGTGGGTGTCGCGCCGGCTGGCGCGCAACCAGCGCGTGCTGGTGGCCTCGCCCCGCTATATCAAGCACCATGGCGAGCCTGCGGACCTGGAGGCGCTGCAGCATCACGCCTGCCTGATCGTGCGCGAGAACGGTAACGCCGCCGGCCAACGCTTTGACGTCTGGCAATTGCACCGGGAGCGCGACAAGACACCGGCGCGCGTGCGTGTTCACGGCCCGCTGGCCAGCAACTCGGGTGAGCTGGTGCGTGACTGGTGCCTGGAAGGCCGCGGCATCATGCTGCGCAGCCTGTGGGACATCGCGCCGCAGCTGGCTTCGGGGCAACTGGTGCGTGTGCTGCCTGCATATTCCATGCCGGACGCCGACATCCACTGGCTGGCGCCCTACCGCGCTGACCAGCCCCGGCGCATACGCCTGCTGATAGACCACCTTGTGGCGCAATTCCAGGACACGCCCTGGAAAACTACGCGGCCGCCGGCGGCTTCGCGGACCGCACCACGAGGCTCACGCCCAGCGCCGTGAGCACCGTTCCCACAATGGTGGCCGTGGTGATGGATTCACCAAACAGCGCCCAGGCCATCAGCGCCGTGGTGGGCGGCACGAGGTACAACAGGCTGGTCACCGCGGTCGCCGCACCGCGCTGGATCAGCAGGTAAAGCAGCGAACTGCCGCCCAGCGTGAGCACCAGCACCGACCAGGCCATGGCCCCCAGGAAATGGGGGGTCCAGTTGATCACCTCGGTTTCGAACAGGGCCAGCGGCAAGGTCACCACAAAGGCGGCCGCCAGCTGGATGACGTTGGCGGTGCGCACGTCAGTCGGTTTAACGAAGCGCTTCTGGTAGAGCGTACCGGCCGTGATGCTGAACAGGGAAAAGATGGTACAGGCC
>NZ_JBFUBY010000556.1:0-896 GCF_056405515.1 Polaromonas sp. P1_G2 | reverse complement strand
GTCCTATACGGACGATCCGGGCACTGTGGACTCCGATGTCGTCTTCACCATCAGCAATGTGCTGAATGGGACATTGATGGTCAATGGCGTCGCATCGGACAGTTTGACCTTTACGGGAGCGCAGCTCAAGGCCGGCCTGGTCACCTTTGTGCATGACGGCGACGAAAACGTATCTTCAGGAGCCGGTTTCGATGTGACGGTCGTGGATGCCTCGGGCATCCCGGCCACGGGCACGCTGAAGTTCGCTGTGACCGCGGTTAACGACGCCCCGGCATTGTCGCTCGGCGGCCAGGATAACCCAGCCAATCTGCCGCATATCACAGAGGGCGGGACTTCGGACGCATTTTCGACCGGGCAAATATATGGGTTCGACAATGATGACAGCAGCCTGACTTATCTCGTCAGCAATCTGCAGCACGGATATGTGCAGGTCGGTACCACCAAGGTCACCTCGTTTACGCAGCAGCAATTTGACAACGGTCTCGTGACATTCCACCAGAATGGCGACGATGCGGCAACGGCGAGCTTCGATATCCAGGTCCGAGATCCGCACAGTGCTGTCTCGGATACCCAGACCTACACATTCACGGTTGACAATGTCGATGATCCCGCGACTTTCTCAGGCACTGAGACCGGCACGGTCCGCTCGCTGCTGAAAACCAGTGTCAGCGGTACGCTAGATGTTTCCGATCCTGACAGTTCGACGGCCCTGGTGGCCGTGACAGGACAGACCTCGGATCAGGGCTATGGTACCTTCTCGGTCGCCGCAGATGGGACCTGGACCTATAATCTCGACTCGTCTGCCGTCGCCAACCTTGCGAACGGGGACACGACGCAGGACACGTTCAGCGTCCAGACCGCGGGTGGAGATGTCGACACCATCACCATCAACATCC
>NZ_JBFUBY010000555.1:0-906 GCF_056405515.1 Polaromonas sp. P1_G2 | reverse complement strand
GCGAAGGCACTGGCCGGCCGCGCTTACGCCAGCCGCGCCCAATCCGCTGCCTCGATCACATAAGGCGTGAACAGAAAATCGCGGATGCCCGTGATCTCATCGCCGCGCCAATCGACCAGGACGAAATGGGCCGGCTGTTCCGATGGTTCGAGCTTATTGAACACCAGCATGGCCGGACGGCCCTCGATGGCGCCATAGGCGAAGCGCCATTTGGTTTCCTCGGCATAGCGGGTGAAATAGGCTTTGATCTTCTCGCGTCCTTCGAGCCTGAGCCGGTTCACCAGATCGAGCTTGACGTCCTCGGCGAGCATGGCGCGGATGGCGTCGAAATCCCCCGTCTGGAAAAGCTGCACATAGCTGCGCATCTTCTGGCGTTGCACATCGGACATCAGCGGCAGGGTGGCGTCGTTGGGCATGGATGCCAATGTTCTGAGCGCAGCCCGGCCGCGCTGTAGTGCCGACTTGGCTGCCGCAGGCGTGCAATCGGCGATCCCAGCGATTTCCTCGACGGAATGGCCGAGGACGTCCTTGAGGATGACGGCGCATCGCTGCAGTTCCGGCAATTGCAGAAAGGTCTGGAAGCCGATGGCCAGAATGTCGGCCTCCGGCGCGGGCGCGCCCTCGATGTCGTCGGTCAGGGGAACCACGACATGCCGCGTCCGGCGGCGCAGCAGGTCGAGACAGGTATTGTGGGCGATCTTGAGCAGCCAGACTTCGAGATTGTCGATCTCCGCCCCCTGCGCCCGGGCGCGGAGCGCCTTGAGGAGCGTGTCCTGCACAGCGTCCTCGCCATCGACGGCCGAGCCGGTGATCCGGGCACAATAGCGGTGCAGGCGTGGCCGGAGTTCTTGCAGTCGTTTGCCGAAATCGTCGTCATTCATCCGTCGAGCCCTACGTCTCCAGTCG
>NZ_JBFUBY010000554.1:0-912 GCF_056405515.1 Polaromonas sp. P1_G2 | reverse complement strand
GTTAAGGAGAAGGACGTATGACAGACGATACAACACAATCAGGCATTTGGACCAACCCAGACGGAGTGGCCACGTCGAAAGCCGACGACGTGATCGCGCAGAAGAACACCGAGCGCGACGCCGAATCCACTCTTCCTGACCAGAAAGAGCAAATTGCCGCGCTTAAGAACGAATTGGAACGGCTCCGCGAGTCGGTCCAGCAAATCGCCTCGGGCACGACACGGATCGCGTCGGCGGAATTCAAAGAACTGGCAACCGCCGCTGAGGAAAGGCTGAAGCAGAACGTCTTCCTATCCGTCGGGATCGCTGCCCTGGTCGGTTACCTTTGGGGACGGTCGGGTCGCTGAATGGATGGTCTCGGCGAGTGGCGACATCTATGCGTCGACATGCAGCGCATGTTCGCCGAAGAGACGCCGTGGAGAGTTCCGTGGATGGACCGCGTCTCCGATCAGGTGGTGGAAGTCTCCAGACGTTATCCGGAGCGCACGATCTTCACACGCTTCGTGCCGCCTGAGAGGGCCGAACAACTTCGCGGAACGTGGCGGGACTACTATCTGAAATGGTCGGCCATGACGATGGAGCATCTGCATCCGGAGCTTGTCGACCTCGTGCCCGAACTGGCGTGTTTTGTGCCGCCTGCAACAGTTTTTGACAAGCGGACATACTCGCCCTGGATCGACGGACGTCTATACTCCGCCCTTGCCCAGGAAGGAGTTTCGACACTGGTGGTCTCCGGTGGCGAGACGGATGTGTGTGTCCTCGCCGCGGTGCTGGGCGGCATCGACCTCGGATACCGAATGATCCTGCTTGAGGACGCGGTGTGTAGTGGGGCGGACGAGACGCATGACGCCTCTCTAAAGCTGCTGGGGGACCGCTTCTCCGTCCAGCTCGAATTAGTGACAACAGGGTCGT
>NZ_JBFUBY010000553.1:0-1328 GCF_056405515.1 Polaromonas sp. P1_G2 | reverse complement strand
CCACAGCGCTGTAGCGAGTGAGCGGCGTAGCGGGCGGTCATCAGTGTTTTCCGGTAGGCTCGGGTTGTTCAAGCTCAAACCTGATGGAAAGACCACCGATGACCGATGACATGATGACCCTTCGCTCGCTTGTTGAGAATAGTGCTGATACCGATTTATTGCGCGAGATGATCGGCTTTACGGCCGAGAAGCTGATGGAACTGGAGATTGGCGCCAAAACGGGTGCTGCCTATGGCGAGAAGAATGTGTTGCGACTCGCTCAGCGCAATGGCTACCGCGAGCGCGACTGGGAAACGCGGGCTGGAACGGTTGAGCTGCGGATCCCGAAGCTCAGGACCGGCAGCTATTTCCCAAGCTTCCTGGAGCCGCGCCGGATGGCTGAGAAGGCTCTGACCGCAGTGATCCAGGAAGCCCGTTCGGTCGATGACTTGGTCAAGGCGATGGGAATGTCGGGCATTTCCAAGAGCCAGGTCTCCCGGCTATGCGAAGAGATCGACGACAAGGTCAAGGCTTTCCTGGCTCGGCCGATCGAGGGCGATTGGCCATATCTATGGATCGACGCCACTTATCTGAAAGTCCGGCGCGGCGGGCGCATTGTCTCCGTCGCCGTCATCATCGCGGTCGGCGTCAACACCGACGGCCGGCGCGAGGTGCTGGGCATAGAGGTCGGCACGTCCGAAGCCGAGCCGATCTGGACCGAGTTCCTGCGCAAGCTGACCCGTCGTGGTCTCAGCGGCGTCAAGCTCGTCGTCTCCGATGCCCATGAAGGTATCAAAGCGGCTGTCTCCAAGGTCCTCTCGGCCACCTGGCAGCGCTGCCGGGTGCACTTCATGCGCAACGTTCTGGCGCATGCCGGCAAGAGCGGCCGGCGGGTCGTTTCCGCCTTCATTGCCACGGCCTTTGCCCAGGACACGCCGGAAGCCGCAAGTACTCAGTGGCGTAGCGTCGCCGATCAGATCCGGCCGAAAGTGCCAAAGCTCGCAAATCTCATGGACAATGCCGAAGAAGACGTGCTCGCCTACATGACCTTCCCGAAACAGCATTGGACCAAGCTTCACAGCACCAATCCCATCGAACGCCTCAACGGTGAGATCAAGCGCCGCACMGACGTCGTCGGCATCTTTCCCAACGAYGAYGCCATCGTCAGGCTCGTCGGTGCACTGCTGCTCGAACAGAACGACGAATGGGCTGTTCAGCGATCCCGTTACATGACCCTTGAGACCATCGCACAAATGAGCGATGATCCGTTAATCAGCCTGCCCGCTGCGGCTCGCTGACCCATTCCCGGCTCAGCCGGAAAGCACGGCGATCACCGAGCCGAGCTACAC
>NZ_JBFUBY010000552.1:0-927 GCF_056405515.1 Polaromonas sp. P1_G2 | reverse complement strand
ATCAATGAGAGAGTCATCAACCACACCAAGCTATTGCGCAGAATTCCAGCTCCCATTTTTCTGGTCAAATTCCTAACCAACCAATACGCGGCAAGAAACCAGCAGATAAAAAAAGCAAGGCCTAACAATCCAGTCATAGCAGGCCTTCAGTTCCTAAGTAGCCACAGTACAACGCAAATACCAGCTCGCGGCAGACCTTTTGTTAGCTTTAATCATAAATTCCTCTTTCACGTTGATGACTGTACGGCCCACGCACTAAATCACTCGTCGCTCCCTCCCCGACTCCTGCACCGTCTCTGCACAGGCGACAGCAAATACTCGAGCACCGTCCGCTCGCCCTGATTGATCCCGGCCACGACCGGCGTGCCGCGTAGCCAGGAGCCTTGCGGAAAGCCTGTGTCATATCCTTTAGCCCAAACGAACCAGGCCTTCCTGCAAACTCGCCGTCGAATGGATGGTTTGGGCCTGCGCGCCAAACTGCGCATTCGTCAGYACSTCCTGCGCCTTGCCAAAGCCGATGCCCGCCAAGGTGCCGTCCGAGCCGTAGTGGTAAGCCAGGTCACCGCCCAGYGCTTCRCTGTCRCTGCCSGCCAGGTGGAACTGCGTGAGGCTGTTGCTCAGTGCCCAGCTGCTCAGGCCCGGCGTAGCGCTGCGCGCCGCATCAAASGCACCGACCAGGCCCTGGAAGTCRAAGGTYTGSAYCTTCTTGTTGAGCAATGGGTCGCTGGAGTTCGCATCAAATGCGCTCATCGCTTCAGCCAMCATCTGCAGGTTCAGCACGCCTTGCCTGTAGGAGGCGGCATACCAGTTGCTGAAGGTCAACTGGTCGGTGGCGCTGACACTCAGGACCAGGTCGTCGCCGTTCTTTTGCAGGCTCAGGTTGGCATAGTCCAGCCCCGCTCCGCCCAGGCTGACGGTGTCCTGCGG
>NZ_JBFUBY010000551.1:0-930 GCF_056405515.1 Polaromonas sp. P1_G2 | reverse complement strand
GCTTCCGATTGTCATCGGAGGCACCGCCAATTACTCGCCGCGAGCGGCGCCGGCCTCCGGGGGTTTTCCCTCGGTCAGCCCGCGAGGGACCTGCCTAGCCGGCCAGTTGCTTCCAGGTGGTTATCACGGTATCGGGATTCAGCGAAATCGAGCCTATGCCCTGCTCCTTGAGCCACAAGGCAAAGTCGGGATGGTCGCTGGGGCCCTGGCCGCAGATGCCGACGTATTTGTTGGCACGCTTGCAAGCGGCAATGGCCTGGCTCAGCAGCGCCTTGACCGCCGGATCGCGTTCGTCAAAGTCTTTGGCCAGGATGTCCAGACCCGAGTCGCGGTCCAGGCCCAGCGTGAGCTGGGTCAGGTCGTTGGAGCCTATGGAGAAGCCGTCGAAATACTCGAGGAACTGGTCGGCCAGCACCGCGTTGCTCGGCACCTCGCACATCATGATGATTTTCAGGCCTTGCTCGCCGCGCTTGAGGCCGTGTTTAGCCAGCAGTTCCGTCACGGCCTTGGCCTGGCCCAGGGTGCGCACAAAAGGCACCATCACCTCGACGTTGGTCAGGCCCATGTCGTTGCGCACGCGCTTGAGCGCTTCGCATTCCATGGCAAAGGCCTCGGCGAAATCCGGGCTCAGGTAGCGCGCCGCGCCGCGGAAACCCAGCATCGGGTTTTCTTCCTCGGGCTCGTAGCGCGAGCCGCCTATCAGCTTGCGGTACTCGTTGGACTTGAAGTCCGACAGGCGCACGATCACCGGCTTGGGCCAGAAGGCCGCACCAATCGTGGCAATGCCTTCAGCCACCTTGTCGACATAAAAGGCACGCGGCGAGGCATGGCCGCGGGCCACGCTCTCCACGGCCTTTTTCAGGTCGGCGTCGATGTTGGGGTACTCCAGGATCGCCTTGGGGTGCACGCCGATGTTGTTGTTGATGATGA
>NZ_JBFUBY010000550.1:0-931 GCF_056405515.1 Polaromonas sp. P1_G2 | reverse complement strand
GACGAGGCCGCCCATGCCGCGCATGGTCTCCATCATCAATTCGTGCATCGAATAGAAACTCGCACGGATCGAATAGGCGGTCAGCACCAGGCCGATCGCATCGGGCGCCAGGAGGTCGCGGCAGATGTCGAGCATCTGCGGCACATGGTCGAACAATTCCCAGACCTCGCCGTTCGGACCGCGGCCGAATTTCGGCGGATCGGTGAGCACGATGTCGTAGCGGTTGCCGCGGCGCTGCTCGCGTTCGACGAATTTCATCGCGTCGTCCATGATCCAGCGAATCGGGCGATCGGTGAGCCGCGCCAGTTGCTGGTTCTCCTTGGCCCAGCCGATCGCCTTCTTCGAAGCGTCGACATGGGTGACCTCGGCGCCGGCATCCGCGGCGATCAGCGAGGCGACGCCGGTGTAACCGAAGAGATTGAGCACTTTCGGCCGCCGGCCGTTCGCGGCGATCCGCGCTTGAACCGCCTCCCGCATCCAGGACCAATGCGCGATCTGCTCCGGAAACACGCCGGTGTGGCGGAAAGAGGTGAAGCGGCCGTGGAATTCGACGCCGAGCAATTGCATCGGCCAGGTTTCGCCCAACGCCTGCTTCGGGAAACGCCAGCGGCCCATGCCCTCCTCGTCGGTATCGCCGGTGAAGATCGCGTCGGCTTTGTCCCATTCCGATTTCGGCAGCGCCTTCGGCCACAGCGCCTGTGCCTCGGGTCGGATGACGATGACGGAACCATAGCGTTCGAGTTTTTCGCCATTGCCGCTGTCGAGCAGACGGTAGCCTTCCTCGCCTGCGGTTTCGAGGATGAGCGGCGCCCGTTCGGCCGGCCGAGTGCCCGGTCTCAAGCCGAGCGGCGGCACCTGTAGCGTTTGCGGACGCTCACGCCGTGTCTGTGCCGAAACGGGCGGGCCCCGGTCGCGCTGATCCTCCCGGGAC
>NZ_JBFUBY010000549.1:0-950 GCF_056405515.1 Polaromonas sp. P1_G2 | reverse complement strand
CTGCTCCACCCCGCGTTACCCGGTTTTTTGCCTTTGGCAAAAATACCGTTAAAGTGCGTYGACCTTTCGGCCATCCGGTCCGGTTTTTGCGAAGCAAAATACCGTTAGTTTCTGTGTTCTCTCGCCTGTCAGGAGAGTGTCCATGCGCATTATAGCAGATTTCTGCCGTAACACGAATAGGCCGCTTTGTGCGACCTTTCATCGTATCCGCTTGTTGGCGGTTTTGTGTGTTTGAGGTATCGATTGACGTTGCGCTTTGCAGACCTGGCAGCGACCTACTCTCCCGTGCCTTAAGACAAAGTACCATCGGCGCTGGGGCGTTTCACGGCCGTGTTCGGAATGGGAACGGGTGCAGCCACCCCGCCAGAACCACCAGGTCGGCAAAGCGCAACGTCAATCGATCGAGAAGCTGGGGGACTTCGTCCCTTTTCATTTTAAAGATTGATACGGCTCTCGTGGCACTAAACGAAGCGTTAGCTTCGCAAGGCCAGAGGCCGTCGCCCGACTTCAGGTTTTTGCTGTCAAGCAAAACACCATCGGGCGGCCCGTCCGGAGCGCGACTAGCGCGTCAGGACATATACTGTTCGTGCTTTCAGCACGAAGATGATCATTGATCAATGAGAACGATCAAGCCTATCGAGCTATTAGTACCGGTAAGCTCCACACCTTGCGGCGCTTCCACACCCGGCCTATCAACGTGGTCGTCTTCCACGGCTCTCAGGGAACACTCGTTTTCAGGTTGGTTTCCCGCTTAGATGCCTTCAGCGGTTATCCATTCCGTATATAGCTACTCTGCACTGCGGCTGGCGCCAYRACAGRTCCACCAGAGRTRYGTCCATCCCGGTCCTCTCGTACTAGGGACAGATCCTSTCAAKWTTCSTACACCCACGGCAGATAGGGACCRAACTGTCTCACGACGTTCTGAACCCAACTCACGTACCGCTTTAAAT
>NZ_JBFUBY010000548.1:0-953 GCF_056405515.1 Polaromonas sp. P1_G2 | reverse complement strand
CTATCGAGCAACCATAAAACCAGTCGCGGCCGGCCGGCCCGGCAGCGACAACTGCGCCGAGACTTCGGGCGTCTGCGCCAGCAGCATTCCCTTCTTCCAAACCTTCAGCCGATTCGCCCGCAAGCGGATCGCCTCCACCGGATCCCGCGTCTGCAGCAGCACAAAACTCGCGTCGCAGCCCACCTCCAGCCCATAGCCTTCGAGGTGCATCACCTTCGCGGCGTTGACCGTCACCGCATCAAAACACTGGCGTATACCTTTCTGGCTGGTCATCTGCGCCACGTGCAGGCCCATGTGCGCGACTTCGAGCATGTCGGCGCTGCCCATGCCGTACCAGGGGTCCATCACGCAGTCGTGGCCGAAGGCGACGTTGACGCCGGCGGCCATGAGTTCGGGTACGCGGGTCATGCCTCGGCGTTTCGGGTAGCTGTCGTGGCGGCCCTGGAGTGTGATGTTGATCAGGGGGTTGGCGATGATGCTGACGCCGCTTTCGGCGATCAGGGGCAGCAGCTTGGAGACATAGTAGTTGTCCATGCTGTGCATGGAGGTGCAATGGCTGCCGTTGGCGCGGCCCTGCAGGCCCAGGCGCTGGGTTTCATACGCCAGGGTTTCGATGTGGCGCGACAGCGGGTCGTCGGATTCGTCGCAGTGCATGTCGACCAGCAAGCCGCGTTCAGCCGCGATCTCGCAGAGCAGCTTGACGCTGGCGGCGCCGTCGGCCATGGTGCGTTCAAAGTGCGGGATGCCGCCGACCACGTCCAAGCCTTTGGCTAGCGCGCGCTTGAGGTTCTCGACGCCGCCCTGGCTGCGCAGCACGCCGTCCTGCGGGAAGGCGACCAGCTGCAGGTCGATATAGGGGGCGACTTGTTTCTTCACTTCGAGCAGCGCATCAACGGCCAGCAGGCTGGCATCGCTGGTGTCGACGTGGCTGCGGATTGACAGCAGGCCTTTGG
>NZ_JBFUBY010000547.1:0-954 GCF_056405515.1 Polaromonas sp. P1_G2 | reverse complement strand
GCACGCAATTGATGAAGCGAATCAAAGGGTAAGCGCTTGCCGAGCACGTCCGAGAGGGCGCGGATGATCGCCCAGTCCTCGCGCGCGTCGCCCGGTGCGAAATTGGCGCGATTGCCCATCTGCACCCGGCCTTTGGTGTTCACCCAGATGCCCGACTTTTCGGTATAGGTGGCACCCGGCAGGATCACGTCGGCATTCGAGGCGCCATTGTCGCCATGCGAGCCGATATAGACCAGAAGATTGGTGCTCTTCCTGGAGAAATCGAGTTCGTCGGCACCGAGCAGGAAGACCACGTCCATGGTCGCGAGCTGGGTCGCGGCATCGACGCCGTTCTCGCCCGGCACGAAGCCGAGATCGAGGCCACCGACGCGGGAAGCGGCGGTGTGCAACACAGCAAGGCCATTCCATTCAGGCGTCAGCACACCCACCGATTCGGCGAGGCCGGCGACGGTTGCGAGAATGCCGCGGCCATCGGCGCGAGAAAGCGCCCCCTGGCCGATGATGATCATCGGCTTCTTGGCGTTCTTCAGCTTGTCGAGGAAGCTGCCATTGCCGGCGGCGAGATCATCGAGCGTGTCGGTGCCTGCGCCGAGATAGTCATACTTGTAGCGCAGATCCGCTTGTTGGCCGATGAGGCCGACTGGGAAACCGCCGCGGCGCCAGCGCTTGCGGATGCGAGCGTTGAGCACAGAGGCTTCGATGCGCGGATTGGCGCCGACGATCAGCAGCGCGTCCGCCTCGTCGATGCCGGCGATGGTCGGGTTGAAGATAYAGCTGGCACGGCCGTTCGACGGATCGAGCTGGGCGCCATCCTGGCGGCAATCGAGATTCTGCGAACCGAACGAGCGCACGAGTTCGGAGAGCGCATACATTTCCTCGACGGAAGCGAGGTCGCCAGCAACGGCGCCGATCTTCTCGCCTGATGTGGCGGAAACGGCAGCCTTGATGGTGGCA
>NZ_JBFUBY010000546.1:0-955 GCF_056405515.1 Polaromonas sp. P1_G2 | reverse complement strand
GAATCGAACTGCAATCTCGTGCCAAAGCAGCGTTGGAGCTCATAGGCGAACTGCTCCTGGACGCATCGATCCGGTTAGACAACAACCCTGCGGACAAACCGATAAGAGCCCCAGAGGGCGAATGGCCACACAACGATGAACGCACCGGTACCGTACAAAAAAAACGCACCGACAGCGACGAGACCCAACCCCAAGTCGTCCTCTCCCAAGGGTGGTCGCTCTCTGCCCGCGTAGTACTCCCGCTCCGCCACCGAGGCCCCGAAGGTTGCAGCAGCGAATGCACCAGGCAGTGCAATCAGCAGCGAGAGCAGGAGGGCCGCTGACCAACGCGCAATGAACTTGAGCGATCGTCCCATGCCGTCTAACGTTTGACATGAGCTGCATGACCCGGCTTACCGGGGCATGTCAGCTCGATGGAAGGGTTAGGCGTCATTTTCGCGTCCAGAGTCGCCACACCCGCTTGGCCAATGTGGGCTTGCTTCCAGATGCCGAATCGTTGCCTCGCACGCCCTGGATTGAGCTGCCCTCTTGATCGCATTGACTCAGTTCCCCCTTAAGAGAAAGCAGATTCAGGATGTGCTCTTCTCTGCCTGAGTACCGAATGCATCGGACTTCTGATAGGCCAATCGCCTCAGCCATAAGTTGCTGTTCCTGCAAGTTTCTTGGCTGCTGGCAGACATAACAGTGCGAAGCCTCATCGTCGTACCGCAGGAGTTCGGGTACTGCTTCGAACGGGACCAGGCATGCGACGCAGCAGCCGTCTTCAACGTAGAAGTCACCAGGCACGTTCAACGGATGACGGTTGTGTTGTGGCATATGTCTTCGTAACGCCTAAGGTCGGAAATGACCGGCGGGCCATACGTAGGCGAAGCCCGCCGCGAGAACGTCCGTGTCGATCGACTTGTTAGACCTCAAGCGCTCCCCTTGCACCGGCCCGTAGTGACCGTTTCATCAC
>NZ_JBFUBY010000545.1:0-962 GCF_056405515.1 Polaromonas sp. P1_G2 | reverse complement strand
TCTCAAGGCCGCTCCCGGTATCCGGGCTGTCGCCGTCTATGACGAGATGCTGCGGCGTCATCCGGAACTGTCTACAGGCATTCGCCGCACGCTTGAGCGGCGCATCCGCTCCTGGCGGGCAGTTCATGGGGAAGAGCAGGAAGTGATCTTCCGGCAGACGCATGAACCCGGCCGACTGGGGCTGTCGGATTTTACCGATATGACGAACCTCGGCGTGACGGTCGCCGGCCAGCCGCTTAACCATCTGCTCTATCACTTCCGGCTGGTCTGGTCGGGCTTCGAGCATGCCCATGTCATCCTTGGCGGCGAAAGCTTCGTCGCCCTGGCCGAGGGCCTTCAGAACGCCCTGTGGTCGGTTGGCGGTGCACCGCTCCAGCATCGCAGCGACAGCTTGTCGGCTGCTTTCCGCAACCTCGACGCCGATGCCAGGGCCGATCTGACGAGCCGCTACGAGGAACTGTGCGCCCATTACCACATGACGCCGACCCGCAACAACAAAGGCGTGGCGCATGAGAACGGCTCGATCGAAAGTGCCCACGGCCATCTCAAGAACGCCGTGCGCGACGCTCTCCTGATGCGCGGCGCAAGCGACTTCGACAACCTCGGCTCCTACCGCGCCTTCATCGATGAGATCGTCAGCCGCCGCAATGCCGCACACGGCAAACGCATCGACGCCGAGCGCGCCCAATTGCAGGCGCTTCCCGATACCCGCACGAACGACTTCGAAGAGGTCATCGTCACGGTGTCGCGCACCGGCGGCTTTAGCCTGCGCAAGGTCTTCTACACCGTGCCGTCGCGCCTGATCGGACACCGCCTGCGGGTGCGGCTGTTCGACGATCGCCTCGATGTCTTCATCGGCGGCACGCAACTGATGACATTGCCAAGGGGGCGTGGCCATGCCGACGGCCGCCACGACCAGGTCGTCAACTACCACCACGTCATTCATTCGCTGCGCAAGAAGC
>NZ_JBFUBY010000544.1:0-968 GCF_056405515.1 Polaromonas sp. P1_G2 | reverse complement strand
ACCGTGCGAACCGGTCGATCTTGTAGACCTTGACCACGTCACCAGGTCGAAGCATTGACAGCAGCAACTGCAAAATGGGCCTGGTGCCCACTGAACTGCGCTTTTCCTGCAAAACCTGTTCGACGCCACCTCGATGGAGCGCGTCAAGCTGTAATGTTGTTTCCTGCTCTGTCGTCGAGACGCGTGCGTACCYGTAAATCACTTACTTGTCACCAAATCACTCCCTAGGAGAAATGTAACAGGCGCACTACTTGATGTAGTCCCGCTTCCGCATAAATGCCATCACCTCAGCATCGCGACTAACCGTACTTCTCACCTCTGGAGGTGGCAACAGCGGAGCAACCGTGCCGATGAAATCGCTCTGCTTAGGCTGCAGGACAGGCTCAGCCACCGTCATACGCGGCGCAGGGGGTGCAGGGTAAGGCGAATCGATAAAGGGCAAGAAGAGGCCATCGCGGACGATCTGGAGGCACATAGACCGTTCGGTAGGGTAAGGCGTGCCGTCTTGGGTGTAGCATTTGCAACCCTTTGACGGCATCGACACACAAGCAGCCGGCAGAGGGACCCGCCGAGGTTTAGTCAATTCATCGTAAACCGGCGCTGTGTGCATCAACGGCGGAAAACGAGGTGTTTGCAGCTCTGCATACTCCGATGCCGTTAGAGGCCTGGCAGCGTCAGAACCATCACCAGGTGATCTACGCGGCGCACTTGGTGCACCAGGCACACCACTGCTAGCCGTTTGCGCTTGCGCAGCCTTCGCCACATCCGCCTTGGAAGGCATAAGGCGATTGATCGCAAACCAGCCCATAGCGATCGCGAGAATTATTGAAATTATGAATATGTAGACCTGCTTCGGAATGCGCACTTTTCCCGTGTGAATGAAGGCGCTTTGATACCAGTCGTAGCATTCCTTCGGCTGCGCACGCGTCGTAATTTGCGCCGTCTTCCCCGAACCATCTTTCTGACAG
>NZ_JBFUBY010000543.1:0-1020 GCF_056405515.1 Polaromonas sp. P1_G2 | reverse complement strand
GGGCGATCTTGGCATCGAACTCGATCTCGACAAGGTGCCGGTGCGCGAAGAGAAGATGACGGCTTACGAGATGATGCTCTCGGAAAGCCAGGAGCGTATGCTGATGGTGCTGCGCCCGGAAAAAGAGGGCGAGGCCAAGGCGATCTTCGTCAAATGGGGCCTCGACTTCGCGATCGTCGGCAAGACCACCAATGATCTGCGCTTCCGCGTGCTGCATCAGGGCGCCGAAGTCGCCAACCTGCCGATCAAGGAACTGGGCGACGAGGCGCCGGAATATGACCGGCCGTGGACGCCGCTCGCCAAGCCAGCTCCACTCCTCGACAATGACGTGCCGCAGGCCGATATTGCCGATGCGCTGTTGAAGCTGGTCGGTTCGGCCAACAATTCCTCTCGCCGCTGGGTTTACGAGCAATATGACACGCTGATCCAGGGCAATTCACTGCAGCGCCCGGGTGGCGATGCCGGCGTCATCCGCGTCGAAGGTCAGGAATGGAAGGCGCTCGCCTTTTCCTCCGACGTCACGCCGCGCTATGTCGAAGCAGATGCCTATGAAGGCGGCAAGCAGGCGGTGGCCGAATGCTGGCGCAATCTCACCGCCACCGGCGCCCTGCCCCTGGCGGCAACCGATAACCTCAATTTCGGCAATCCGGAAAAGCCGGAGATCATGAGTCAACTGGTGCATGCCATCAAGGGCATCGGCGAAGCCTGCACGGCACTCGATTTCCCGATCGTCTCCGGCAACGTGTCGCTCTATAATGAGACCAATGGCGTGGGGATCATGCCGACGCCGACGATCGGCGGCGTCGGTCTCATCCCTGACTGGAAGCGCACCGGCCGCATCGCCTTTGCCGAAGAGAACCAGGCGATCTTCCTGATCGGCGCCCCGTCCTCCTGGGGTACGCATCTGGCGCAATCGGTCTATATGCGCGACATCCACGGCCGCACCGACGGTCCGCCGCCACCGGTCGATCTGGCGCAGGAACGGCTTGTCGGCGATTTCGTCCGCGACCTGATCCGCGA
>NZ_JBFUBY010000542.1:0-1021 GCF_056405515.1 Polaromonas sp. P1_G2 | reverse complement strand
GCCGTTGCCGCCGTGGATGTTCTTGACCGCGGTGTCGAAATTGTCGTTGCCCAGGACATAGGCCTGGTCATTGCCGTCGCCCATAGTGCCGGTATCGGCGCCGGAGCCCATGTCCCAGATATCGTTGCCCCTGCCGCCGGTGAACTGGTCCGCGCCGGCCCCGGTGTGGAAGGTGCCGCCCTTGTCGTTCGTCTCGACCGTATCGGCCCCGGACCCTGTCCAGACTTCGCCGAACGTCTCGAAATTCCTGACCTTGCCGAAGGCGCCGAGGTCCAGCGTGTTGGCGACCTTGATGTCGAGGCCCGTATCCGCGCCGGAGAGGTCAAAAGAGACGGTATCGTTGCCATCGCCACCATCGATATTCTGGATGCCGGAGCCGCCGTCGAGCACATCATTGCCGCCGCCGCCCTTGATGACATCGTCGCCGTCGAGGCCGTAGATCGTGTCATTGCCGTCGGCGCCGGCAATGAAGTCGTTGTAGATATTGCCCCAGAACTGCATCGACTCGACGCCGGTGACAAAGACGGTGTTGATGCCGTTGACCTGGGCAGTGCTGCCGCCCTGCAGCAGGCTGAAATTGATGGCGGTGACGCCGCTATAGGTCGTGTGCGAGAAGTCTATCTGAACATTGTCCTTGCCCGCGCCGCCATCGACCACGTCGCCGGTGTCCGGTGACTGGATGATCAGCACGTCATCGCCGGCGCCACCATTGAGCGAATCCTTACCGACAAGCTGGTTGCCGCTGCCGCCAATGCTGTCGCCGAGGTCGACCAGCCGGTCATTGCCGTCTCCGCCGAGCAATTTGTCGCTGCCGAGACCGCCGGTGAGCACATCGTTGCCGCCCTGGCCCTTCAGCGTGTCGTCGCCGGCATAGCCGTACATATATTCGGCGGCATTGTTGCCATCCATCGTGTTGTTGTCGCYGTCGCCGTACCAGGTATTGCCCGTATGCGTGACTGTCATCGTCGCCTCCCTTGGCCGCGCGGCCATGCCCGATCAGAGAATGAAATCGTTCTTGTCG
>NZ_JBFUBY010000541.1:0-1034 GCF_056405515.1 Polaromonas sp. P1_G2 | reverse complement strand
CACCAACGAGGGTGGCCAGCCAGCTTTTGCGCGTTTTCGCCGCCTAACCCCGGCCCCACAGCTGCCCCAGCAGCTGAGCGATGGCAAATGCCGCGAGTCCCGCCAGGCGTACCGCCGCGAGAGCACACACACCCAACGCCAGGGCCAGAAGCAGTTCAGCGGTGCTGGACACTTCCTGCTGCTCTTCGGGCGCGGGGACCTCGATGACAGGGGGTTGGAATAAAGTATTCATGCCGCATCATTCGCAAACTAAAGTAGTTCGTTTTGTCGGCGAAAAACGTTTTACCGGCTCAGCCGGAACCTACAAAAAAACCCTCCAAATGGAGGAGCGCTTCCCCATAGAAAGAAAAAAATTCTCACAATTTTCCGGTTGCAACCCTATTGACCTTCTCTAGAAAATCCTCATTCCATCGGTATTTTCTTTTAACTGTTTCTTGACTGCCCAGGAGGGGCGTATGGCTGATTCCAGAGTCATGGAAACGCTGCGCGCCGCTGTGAGAGTTGAGCAGCATGAAGAGCTCGAACGCACACGGCGCTACCAGGTGTTTATGCAAAAGATGGCTGCCTTCCAGAAGGGAGCAGGGTCTGCGCCTTCGCCCGAGGAATTCCAGCAATGGTGCGAGGACGTGGAGCACCGCCTCGCGCTGCGCCGGCTTGAGGCCGGCATCCCCGAGTGGTCGCCGGACGCCCGGGACGACTCCCGGTACTGACGGACTGAAGGCTCTCAGTCCTCGATCACCGCCGGCGTTTTCCGGCCGCGACCAAAGTAGCGGCGGACCTCTTCGGGCTCGCTGCCCACGGCATAGACAGCCGCCCGCAGTTCAAGCTCCGTGCATTGCAGCTCGGCGCACCAGTCGCGCACGGCAAGCGGATCCAGCAGGCTGATGCGCTTGCCCGCGTCGGCTGTTGGGGGAACTCGCGAAGCCGTCATGTTTCTCCCTTCGGGGGGACATTGAGGGGTACCGGGCCTGCTTCTGACCCGGATGCATCCCGTAACGTGACTTTGCTACCTTTTGGCCTACACCGCATCCTCC
>NZ_JBFUBY010000540.1:0-1037 GCF_056405515.1 Polaromonas sp. P1_G2 | reverse complement strand
AGGTCCGGCCGCGCCAGCCATTCCTGCCATTCCTCGGCCAGCTGCGCGCTGGCTGCGGTCGCCGAACTCCAGGCTTTTACCCTGCCCTGCAAGTCCGGCCCGTAGCGCACAAAGTCCGTGCGGTCGGGCAGCTTGGCATTGGGCAGGGTCTTGATCCAGTCCGGGTCGGGCGCCAGCAACACCATGTTGTCGAGAAAGTGCGTGGCCTTGTGGCGCCACTTGAGGCCTTTGTCCAGCCAGCCCGGCACCACGGATTTCTGGAAATGGGGATACAGCACCAGGCCCGCCCCAGCTGTACCCAACTCACTCGCGTAATTCAGGTGCAGGTGGTAATCGGTGATGCCGCCGTCCCAGTAGGCGCCGGGCGGCCCGCCGGGCACGTTGTGCACCGAGCGCAACACAAAAGGAATCGAGCAGCTGGCCTGCAGCGCGAGCTTGAAGTTGTCCTCACTGAGGTCAACCTGGCGCGTGCGGTAGTCGCTGGTGGCAAACGGCAGTTTGGCATTGGGCGTGGAAAACACCACACGCTCCAGCCAGGCGCCCATGGCCTTGCGGTGCAGGCTGTTGGTGAGGAAGGCGCCCAGGTAACCCAAGGGCGTGGCCAGCTTGTGCTCTCGGCCCAGCAGGTGGCGCCCGCGTGAGGTCACGATGTGCAGCCGGTAACGCGGGTGTTGCAGCACCTCATGCACACGGCCGCCGTAAAACTCTTTGAGGCTCTGGCCGAACTGCYCGCTCACGAAATCCGCGGTGGGACGTTTCTGGCCGGGCTGCAGTTCGTAGTGCTGGTGGATGTAGTCGTGCTCCAGCCGCGCAAAACCGGCCGCCGGGTCGTTCAGGCAGGCTGTGGCCATGCGCCAAGCGCCTATCGAGGCGCCGACCAGGTGCACCGGATGATCGGTTTGTGTGAGCCAGTCGCCAAAGATAAAACGGTCCAGCGCGCCCAGGATCAGGCCTTTGGGGCCGCCCGCCGCGCCCGGCACCACGCCGATGTCACCGGGTCGCAGGCCGTGCTGTTCGATGTGCAGGCGCGCCTTGGG
>NZ_JBFUBY010000539.1:0-1039 GCF_056405515.1 Polaromonas sp. P1_G2 | reverse complement strand
ACCAATATGTCTGACAACGCGTACGACCAGGGTCGCCTTGACCTGCCCTTTGTGGGTCACTGCACCTTCGCCAAATCACGCCCCTGCACCGACTGGGATCACATTGATGCGGATGTGGCGGTGCTGGGGGCACCCAATGACATGGGCACCCAGTGGCGGCCCGGTGCGCGCTTTGGACCCCGGGGCATCCGCGAAGCATCCACCCTCTTTTCTTTCGGCCATGGTGGCGCCTACGACCATGAGGATGACACCATGTACCTGACGCAAGACCAGGTGCGCATGGTGGATGTTGGCGATGCCGATATCGTGCATACCGACCAGGTCAAGAGCAACGCCAACATTGAACGTGCAGTACGCAAGATACTTGAAAAAGGCGCCATGCCCGTAGTGCTAGGTGGCGACCACTCTATCCATGCGCCCGTTATGCGGGCCTTTGAAGGGCGTGGACCGATTCACATCCTGCATGTGGATGCCCATCTGGACTTTGTCGACGAACGCCATGGCGTTCGGTATGGCCACGGCAACCCATTGCGCCGGGCTTCCGAAATGGCGCACGTGGTCGGCATGACCCAAATCGGCATCCGCAACGTCTCCTCTTCCAACCGGGACGACTACGACGCCGCCCGTGAAGCCGGCTCCACCATCCTGTCGGTGCGCCAGGTCCGCCAATTGGGAACGGCCGGCGTGCTGGCCCGGATTCCGGAAGGAGTCTCCTACTACCTCACCATTGACATTGATGGCTTTGATCCTTCGATTGCGCCTGGCACCGGAACCCCGAGCCATGGCGGCTTTCTGTACTACGAGATACTGGAAATCATCCGAGCACTTGCGCTGCGCAGTGGCGGGCGCATTGTTGGTATGGACCTGGTGGAAGTTGCCCCGGCTTATGACCCGGCGGGCGTTACCTCCATCCTGGCGGCACAACTATTGCTCAACAGCATCGGCTTCATTTTTCATGCCCGAAACCGGTTGGCTGATTGACGTATTTCGCTTCTGACTCTACATCCACCCATTCTTCACCCTTCATCAACCTCAGGAA
>NZ_JBFUBY010000538.1:0-1063 GCF_056405515.1 Polaromonas sp. P1_G2 | reverse complement strand
GAACACGGTGCAGGCCGACCAGTTCACCACTTCCGGGGAGGAGGAAGCCGGCGCAGGCGCGCCGACCAGCGAAGTCAGGTGCAACACAGGCCACTTCGAACCGGGAAGGGCTTGCCCGTGCACCTTGGCCACCCGCATCCATTGCTTGCCGGGGTCGTCGCCAATCGTCGGTTCGTTGTAGTCCAGGCGGCCAACGGGGCGTGAATCCGAAGGCTGGCCTGCCGGGCRCCGGAGCTGCCGAGGCATGTTCACGTCAGGGCCCGCGTCGTAGCTGGACGAGCGTGTGTGTTCCAGAATATGTCCGGCGAGGCGCAGATCGCCAGGCTCACGCTTCAGCGGCCTGGAATCCACAAGCCAGAGGTCCGCGGGCGCATCACGCAGGACGTTGGTCGGCGAATGCGGCGAGGCCGCGTGTAGCCTGAACACGCCCTGAGCCTTCCCGAGATAGCTCACAGTGAAAGGCATGCGGCGGATGGTGACCGACGCGCCGTTCGATTCCACGGGACGGTCGTTCTGGCTTAGCTGGATATCACCGCAGCGCGTGTTGACCGGCTCGGGGCGATCAGAGGCGCAACCCGCAACAAGCGCCACGCAAACAGCGATCAGGCTGGCCGTCCTTGCCGTCCTGCCAGGAAACGCGGCCATCTGTGCCGGCCAAAGTAGGGTGCGATTCATGCGGACCTTTCGGGGCTTGGGTTGTACGTCGTGTCGATCTGAATAAGACTTAACATAATACATATCGTGGAATATTTCATCATGTCCGCTTTGGGCCCAAAGCAGACCTCAGTTGATCATGCTAGGTCGACTATTTGACCAACCTTTAGCCTCGGCAAATCATTCGCAGAGGACAGCACAAAGGCGAACTGAGTCATATCAGGGCTCCCGTCCTTCGTTAATGCGCGAGGTTGCGAGACGGAGCGTTTGATAGGCACCCCACCCAGCATCGGTGACTGCGCGAGTGTGAAATCGCCCGGTTCCACTTGACGAGCGAAAAGCATCACCGGTCGCTGTGTCTCAAAAATATAAACGATCTCGAATTTCACTGAGGCTGACTCTACTTATG
>NZ_JBFUBY010000537.1:0-1063 GCF_056405515.1 Polaromonas sp. P1_G2 | reverse complement strand
GCATGGCAGAAGACAGGGCAGACGGGGACTGGTCTAGATGGCGGAACACAACAAGGCATTGGTGCGACGTGGAAGGGCTCGGGAGCGGAAATCCCGATCGGGCCTCTCGCTGACGCTCAAGAAGGCCTTGTTCTCGGCAAGCGCCTTGATTCCAGCGGCGGCCGAAGCGGCGGAAGTCGTTCCAGGCCGCTTTTCCTCCGTCAACATCATGGGGATCGCTGCGGCCGCCGGGCTGGTGTCGGTCTCGCTGATCGCCGCCTTCGCGCTGATGCGCAAGCGCAACGTGATGGAAAGCGAGAATCGCCAGATCCGTACCGCGCTTTTCGATGCGCGCAGCAAGATTTCCCGCTACGAATCGCTGATCGCGGACAAGAACCGTCGCATCGTCATCTGGGACGGCCAATCGAGCCAGGCCGAATTCCTCGGCCAGTTGCCGCCGGAAACCGGCGCGCCGGCCAATGACCGCGATTTCCTTGCCTTCGGGCGCTGGCTGAAGCCGCGCTCTGCCGGCGACTTGGAAAGAGCCATCGACCAGTTGCGCAGTCATGCGACCAGTTTCGACATGGTGATCGAGACGAGCCGCGACGAAGTGCTGGAGGCACAAGGACGAGTGTCCGGCGGCCGCGCCTTCGTCCGCTTCGTGGCGCTCAACAATCTGCGCGCCGAACTGGCCGAGCTGCAGATCGAGCGCGAGCAGCTGAATAGCTCGATCCGCACCTTCCAATCGCTGCTCGACGCCATAGACATGCCAAGCTGGCAGCGCGACAAGCAGGGCGCGCTCACCTGGGTAAACGAAGCCTATGGCGAAGCGGTGTCCGCCGCCAGCCCCGAAGCCGTCCTCAAGGAAAGCCGCGAACTGCTGGAGACGGTGACGCGCGAAAAGATCAAGGCGATCGCTACACCCGATAACCCGTTCCGCGACAAGGTCGGCACGGTGGTGGCCGGGAGCCGTACCTTCTACGAAGTGGTCGACGTGCGCACGCCGAACGGCTCGGCCGGCATTGCCGTCGACGTCTCGCGCTCTGAAGCCATCCGCGACGAATTGCGCCGCACGATCAAGAGC
>NZ_JBFUBY010000536.1:0-1066 GCF_056405515.1 Polaromonas sp. P1_G2 | reverse complement strand
CTGAAGCATCACCGTGAATAGACATCATCGGGTATCGCAGGATCACCGACGGCCAGACGGCTGACGAAGTTGATCTGCCCGATGCCGGCCCGCCGTCCGCAAACCGGTGACAACTTCCGCTAGGCCGTAGACTCATAACGCGTTGATCCAGATGCGGGTAGCAATGATTTTGGCGGCGGCAAGGAAATTGGCTGGGTTCTTGTCGTAACGTGTTGCCATAGCTCGATATTGTTTGAGCTTRTTGAAGAAGCGYTCGACRAGATTTCTTTGCCGATAGACCCATCGRCWGAAGGAAAAGCTGTCCTTGCGRTTGCTTTTGGCYGGGATATTGGCCCARGCYTTCTTTTCCTTGGCTTGTGCACGCAATGCATTGGTATCGTAAGCTTTGTCACCAAGGATGATCGTGCCCTCGCGCATAACGCTCAGCATCGGCAGTGCCATCTTGCTGTCGTGCGTCTGCCCGGCGGTCAATTCAAGAGYGACGGGACGGCCTTCGGCATCGACGACAGCATGGATCTTGGTCGTCAGCCCGCCGCGGGAACGTCCCATGCAGCCATYRTCAGACCCCCCTTTTTTGCCGTTGCACCATGYTGATGCACTCGGACGCAAGATGAATCGATCATGATGATGTCGCYATCAAAGGCTTTTGAAATATCKGCCAAAATYCGATCCCAGACACCKGCTTTGCGCCATCTGACAAAGCGGTTGTAGCATGTCGTTGATGGGCCGTAGCGCTCCGGAACATCCGCCCAYGGCGARCCRGTGCGGAACCGCCACAAAATCCCATTGATGGTGCGACGATCATCTACCCGTGGAACACCACGRGGCTTATTCGGCAACAAAGGCGCGATAATATTCCATTCCAAATCAGTCAGCTCATGGCGGCGRCGGGTCATCATWAGGCTCCCAAATCAATGGYARCCTTGAATCACCRTCAAACCCAAAGGGGAAGCCCGTTTATGAGTTTACGGCCTAGCCGAAGAATTTGACATCAGCTCGGGGCGCCAGGTCGGCAATTTCCCGCAGGCCTTTTCGCACTTGGCGATGGCCAACAGCGCCTACAACC
>NZ_JBFUBY010000535.1:0-1069 GCF_056405515.1 Polaromonas sp. P1_G2 | reverse complement strand
CCACCGGCGATGCGGACTCCAAGGGTACAGCGCAAAAATCCAGCGGCGGGTCCACGACTTACGGCGCGATCGTCAGGGCGGCCATCAAGCCCAACGTGGTGTTCACCGAGGACTTCACCGGCAATCCGATGGCGAAGGTGGAGGTCCGCCTGACGCTGGACGGCACCGTCATCAGCCAGCGGCTGGTTCAATCGAGCGGAAACAAAGCCTGGGATGATGCCGCCATCAACGCCATCATCCGCACCCGCGTCATGCCGCGGGACGTCGACGGGCGCATACCCGACACCACCTTGATCCTGGAAATGCGGCCGCGCAACTAGCGCCGGCCGTCAATTCAAGCCTTGCCCGCGCCCCTGTGAAGCGGCGCCCGGCTCACTCGTAAACGATCTGCACCAGCCCCCTGTCGGCCTGCGCCATCCAGCTGGCCAGCGCCGCATCGGTCGGGAAGAATTTGGCCGCTTCGCCCAGGTGCAGTTCGGCGGTCGCACCGCCCTCGGTGTTTTGCCGCCTGAGGCTCAGGCGCACCGGCAGGCCGCGGCTGATTTCGCCCTGGTCGGACATTTCGCGGCGCGGCGGGAAATCCCGCACCAGCCGTGAGATGTCGGGCGCGCTGCCGTTGACGGCCACGCGCAGGTACTTGCCGAACTTGCAGCGCGCGGTTTCCAGGTCCCACACCTGCGTGACCTTGAAGCGGCGGCCGAAGCGCTCCGAAGCGCCCTGCAGCGTGCCCTGCACGATCACCAGTTCGTCGTCCTTGAGCAGGTTGCGGTTGGTGTTGAAGGTCGCTTCGTCCACCGAGGCCTCGAGCACGTCGGTCTTGTCGTCGAGCTTGAAGATGATCAGCTTGCCGCGGTTGCCGTTGATGATGCGCAGGTCGCTCAAAATCGCGGCCAGCAGCTGCGGCTCGCGCGAATCGATCAGGTCCTCGATCTTGCGTTTGGCGAACTGGCGCACCTCGGTTTCCACCTCGTCGAACAAATGGCCCGAGAGGTAAAAGCCGATCGCGGTTTTTTCCTGCACCAGCCGGGCCTTCACGCCGAAGGGCATGGCCTCGACCAGCGGCGGCTCC
>NZ_JBFUBY010000534.1:0-1085 GCF_056405515.1 Polaromonas sp. P1_G2 | reverse complement strand
GAACCAGACAAGTAACCCTGCGAGGAATGGGCCGGCCGTGGGCGGTGGCTATGGAGCAGGTGGTCAGCCGGTTATCGACCCCATCGTACTTAACAACAGCGGCAGTGGTGATAATGGAGCAAACGGTGAAACCCCTATATTTCGGGGCGGCAATAGCGTAGACGTTAGATTGGGTGTTGACGTTAAGGCTGCGTCAGACGGTCTGATCCACCCGACCAAGACGAATGGCCAACCACAAGGACTATCGATCAACCTAAACCCAAATGACCCGTGGGTTCAAAAGTATGGTGGTGCGTTTCCCGTTAACAGCGTCCCTGTTGGTTTGCAAGTGATACAGTCCGGGAGTCCGGGGCACTACGTTATTGCACCCTCAGCGCCGATGTCGTTTGAAAGATACCAACAGCTACTCAACCAAGTGCAGCTTGGCAACTTCAACGTACTCCGATGAACATCCAATCAAAGATTGATCAGCTTATCAAGAGTATTGTCTCTGGTGCCGCAACGGTTCGCTTAGAGATGGAGTGCAGCGGACTTAACCTGAACGAAGCTGGAGTCCTCGGCCGAACACCTCTTATGGTTGCGGCAGCGGAAGATTTACCTGCAGTAGTCGAAATGCTAGTGCGGAATGGGGCATCTGTGCATGCCACAGGCAACTACCGAGTGACGGCGTTGCATGAAGCGTCTGCAAACGGCCATGCCGTGGTAATCAACTATCTACTATCCCTCGGGGCGAATGTCGACGCAGAAACGATCCAAGGGGTGACGCCACTAATGTCGGCAGCGGCGTGGGGGCACAGTGAAGCCGCAAGGATCTTGCTGGAGAACGGTGCAGATTGGACAAAGAAGGATTGTTATGGCGCGACTGCCGCGGAAATTGCCAGAGAAAAAGGGGAGGACGTTTCAGCGGCCCTGATCGAGTCATATTCGAGGTTGGCGGGTACAGAATAGTTTTCACTATCTTTCTGTCCGCATGACCGCGGCCAGCACCGTGGGCAGCATCGCCGGCAACGTCACCCTGCAAGCCGGCGAGGCCTACAAACAGGTCGGCAGCGACGTGATCGCCCCCGCAGGCGACATCACCATCC
>NZ_JBFUBY010000533.1:0-1086 GCF_056405515.1 Polaromonas sp. P1_G2 | reverse complement strand
TTCTTGTTCTTGGTGGTCGTGTAGAAGTGACCGGTGCCGGCGGTGGATTCCAGCTTGATTTTTTCGCGTGCGCCTTTTGCCATGATGGTGCTCCTTAAGCTTGGCCGCGTGCGCGCAGGTCTGCGAGCACTGTATCAATACCCTTCTTGTCGATCAGGCGCAGTGCAGCGCTCGAAACGCGCAGGCGAACCCAGCGGTTTTCGGTCTCGACCCAGAAGCGGCGGTATTGCAGGTTCACGAGGAACCGGCGCTTGGTTTTGTTGTTGGCGTGGGAAACATTGTTTCCGACCATTGGGCCTTTGCCCGTGACTTCACATACGCGTGCCATGTGCACTCCAGTACTTTTCAACAGCAGTCGTGTCGGAGGCATTTGCTGCCTGTCGTCATTCCTGCCTCACCTCGCCAGAATAGGGTGGCGGTAACCCGAGACTGCCAAACCCGGCCTTTTTGGGGCGAATTTAGCAAAGCCTTGAATTATAAGGGATTTTTGGCTTACTCTGCTTGTTCCAGAAAACGCTGGGCGTCCAGCGCTGCCATGCAGCCGGTTCCGGCGCTGGTGATGGCCTGACGGTAGACGTGGTCCTGCACGTCGCCGGCGGCGAACACGCCGGGCACGCTGGTCATGGTGGCAAAGCCCTGCAGCCCGGTTTTGGTGATGATGTAGCCGTCTTTCATCTCCAGCTGGCCGGCAAAGATGTCGGTATTGGGCTGGTGGCCAATCGCGATGAAGCAGCCCTTGAGGGTCAGGTCCTGCGTCGCGTCGTTCTGGGTGCTTTTGAGGCGCACCCCGGTCACACCCGAGGCGTCGCCCAGCACCTGGTCCAGCGTATGGTGCAGCTTGAGCTCGATCTTGCCAGCCGCGACCTTGTCGTGCAGCTTGTCGATCAGTATGGCCTCGGCCTTGAATTTGTCGCGGCGGTGCACCAGCGTGACCTTGCTTGCGATGTTGGAAAGATACAGGGCCTCTTCCACGGCCGTGTTGCCGCCACCCACCACGCAGACTTCCTCGCCCCGATAGAAGAAGCCGTCGCAGGTGGCGCAGSCGGAAACGCCGCGGCCCATGAAGGCGCTTTCGGATTCCAGGCC
>NZ_JBFUBY010000532.1:0-1087 GCF_056405515.1 Polaromonas sp. P1_G2 | reverse complement strand
GTCTCGGGCCACATCCGCGGGCAGACCAACACGCTGCCGCTGCACGTCGAGATCCTCTACAACGAATACCAGTCGGTGGCCGCCTTCGCCGTGGCCTCGCTGCTGGCCATCCTGGCGCTGGTCACGCTGGCCATCAAGTCGGTGGCCGAATGGCGCCATGAGGCCGAGATGAAAGCCGCGGTGGATCTTCCGCCTGAGCGCCCGCAGGCGCTTGCTACCTGATTGCTTTCAGTAAACCGCTACCAAAATTACCATGCGTATTCTAAAAATAGTACTAATTTGCATTGCCTTGGTGTCGGGGTTGGCCAGTGCGTTTCTTTGTTTCTGGTGGAGTCTTGTGATTTTCCCAAGTCTTTTCGTTCACTGGGGTTTGAGTAATCCAATCGACGAAGCGCTCGCCGCCTACTCCAACTCCAACTTCAAATTGCTTGCCCATATTTTTCGCACTTACTTTGCGGCAATAGCAGGTCTGCCTGGGTGGATAGCGCTATTTGCTCTTTGTTTCTATGCAAGTCGAGATAAGCACACCTTGCCAATATGGGTTCCGGTCGGCTGCCTCTTCGGTCTCGCTGCCGTTTTGGCCGGACCCTATTTCTGGGGGCTTGCCATACCACCTATCTCACTTGCGATTTCGCTCTTGTTGCTTATAAAGGTCAAGGCTAAAACTGCGTCCGGAATTGACATAGGTTCCCTGAAAACACGCTGGAAAACACCATGAGCATCGAAATCCGCAACGTCAGCAAACATTTTGGCGACTTCCAGGCGCTCGGCGACGTGAGCCTGGACATTGAATCGGGCGAACTGGTCGCCTTGCTGGGCCCCTCGGGCTGCGGCAAGACCACCTTGCTGCGCATCATCGCCGGCCTGGAGAACGCCGATCGTGGCAGCATCCTCTTCAGCGGCGAAGACACCACCGACGTCCACGTGCGCGAGCGCCAGGTCGGTTTTGTGTTCCAGCATTACGCGCTGTTCCGCCACATGACGGTGTTCGAGAACGTGGCCTTCGGCCTGCGCGTCAAGCCGCGCGGCCTCAGGCCCAGCGAGGCGCAGATCAAGGAAAAAGTGCATTCGCTGCTCAACCTGGTGC
>NZ_JBFUBY010000531.1:0-1097 GCF_056405515.1 Polaromonas sp. P1_G2 | reverse complement strand
ATGCCGAAGAGCGGCCCGCGGTGGGTGCCGGTGATCTCGGCGCGCACCGCGGCACGGTCCTGGCTCATCAGCACATCGTGGGCCGTGATGCGCACGTCGGGCAGCGCTTCGATGAAGCCGCGGATGATGGGCTTGAGGCCTTCCGGCCCGGGGCCCTGGCCGGGCGCCAGGGGAATGTCGTCCCAGTCGGCGGTGACGGCGGCGTCCATCAGGTCGGGGTTCTGGTCGCTGAAGGCGCGGTACAGCAGGTCTATGGACTGGCGCCGGGCCAGGTCCTGCGCTTGCTGCTGCGTTGCGTGGCTGCCGGGGTTTGGGTTGCTCATTGCGGTGATCCTTGTGTTGGTGTGATGAAGCAATGGCGGAATTCTGGGCGCCGCGTTACCATCTGTCCAACAAATGATCTGTATAAATGAGTATTTGATTTATGGATTTTCATGGTGTTGACCTGAACCTGCTCGCGGCCTTTGCCGCGCTGATGGAGGAGCGCAACGTGACCCGCGCCGCGGTGCGCGTGGGCGTGAGCCAGCCGGCGATGAGCGCCGCGCTGTCGCGCCTGCGGACGCTGCTGGAAGACCCCTTGTTTCTGCGCAGCGCCGAGGGCCTGCTGCCCACGCCGCGCGCCAGGGACCTCGCCGGGCCGGTGGCTGAGGCGCTGCGGCAACTGGAGGCGGTCCTGGTGAAAAAGCCCGTGTTCGACCCGGGCAAGGTGAGCATGGATTTCACCCTCGGCCTGTCGGACTACCCGGCCTTCGTGCTGCTGCCCGCCCTGCTGGGCGCGCTCGAGAAGAAAGCGCCGGGCATCTCGCTGAGCGTGCGCAGTTTCAGCAGCCGCGACAGCGCCGTCGACCTGCTCGACGCCGGCTTGATCGATGCGGCGGTGGGCGTTCCGCCGACGCAGGCGGAGAGCAGGATTTTGACCCGCCCCATCCTGCGTGACGACTTCGTCACGATCGTGCGCCGCGACCATCCGGACGCGCGGCGCGGCATGAGCATGAAAACCTTTCTGTCGCTGCAGCACGTCCTGGCCTCGCCCGAAGGCGACCGCCATGGGCTGGTGGACGAAGCGCTTGCGCGGCTGGGCAAGCGCCGCACGCTGG
>NZ_JBFUBY010000530.1:0-1102 GCF_056405515.1 Polaromonas sp. P1_G2 | reverse complement strand
GTTCTGGACGGCGACAACCTCCGGCATGGACTGAGCAAAGACTTGGGATTTTCCGCGCCGGACCGCWGTGAGAACATTCGACGCACGGCCGAAGTCGCGCACATGATGAATGAAGCCGGATTGATCGTGATCACCGCCTTGATTTCGCCGTTCCGGGACGACCGGAAAATGGCTCAAGCCATCATCGGCGATGCGCGATTCATTGAAGTCCATGTCAGCACGCTGGCAACCGTCTGCGAACAGCGCGACCCGAAAGGACTGTATGTACGGGCACGCGCCGGACAGCTTGCGGAATTTACCGGCATCTCGTCTCCCTACGAAACACCGCTAATACCGGATTTGGTGCTCGACACCGACGCATTGCCCTTGAAAGATTCGACCCAGACCTTGCTCGACCTTGTTTCGGAGCGCTGCTTCACGTGAGCCGGCAACAACAGAGTGGTCTTCATGACCCGGTCCTCATGACCGATTGACCGGAAATTTCTTTGGCCTTTTTGTGTTGAATATTTCAGCATATTCAATATAAACAATAACGGGAGCAGGCATATGGAGGTTGCAGGAGCAAAGGACGTCGACGCCGTTGTGCACTCTCGCCCACGGCCGGTACTGATGATTCCGCTGCGGCGCTGCGGCAGCCATGCGTTGCGCTTGCGCCTGAACTTCAATCCACATTTTTACTCGCCCTATCCGCTGCATATCGTGGATTTCATGCCATTGGCGCCGCTCTATGGCGATCTTTCCGATGACCAGGCTTACTTCCGCATGGTGGTGGATGTGGTGGGCTTGCAGGCCGCAAGCCCGGTAAAGTGGTCAAACGTGGTATTTGATCCGAGGCAGATATTCGAGGCGATACGCCACGAACGGCGCAGCGTGCACCGCATCGTCTGGGAATTGCTGCTAAGCGCCGGGGAGCAGCATGGCGCAGGAATCGTCATGGATAAATCGCTCGACAGCGTGCATTATGCGGACGAGCTGATGGGCCTGTTTCCGCAGCTGCTGTTCCTGAATGTCGTGCGGGATCCGCGCGCGCAGGTAGCCTCAATGACCCGCGCCATCATCCACGATTTCGATACCACCCTGAACGCGAAGGCCTGGGTTGATG
>NZ_JBFUBY010000529.1:0-1110 GCF_056405515.1 Polaromonas sp. P1_G2 | reverse complement strand
CAGGAACATGCGTATTCTTGTGCCCGTGAGCGGCACCGAACGTTCGACACGTGCGGCCGAGTTCGCCTTTCTCATCGCCAAGGCAACCGGGTGTTCGGTGTCGGTGATCTACATTGTCGGACCGGGGCAGATGCGCTCGCGGTCGCGCGTGAGCGACAATTCGAACATGCATGCAGCCACATCGGACCGGATCGACGAAGTTGCCAACTACTATGGGGTTTCTGCCCAGAAAATCGTTCAACAAGGCGATTCTCCGGAACTGTCCATTCTGCGGCATGCTCGGCGTGGCCGTTACGATCTGATTGTGCTCGGGGTCAGCCGCCGCGTCGGCGATGGGCTTTCCTATGGTCGAATTGCCGACACATTGCTGGAAGCTGCCGATCGGTCGTTTGTGTTCATCGAAACGGAATAGCTTTAATACAGTGCAGGCGGTTTTGCGACGCTGCCTCATCGGGAGTGCCGTCGCAAGATACAGCATCGACCGGGAGCATTCAGCTCGCGTAATTCCTCGATTAGCGTCGCCGACGTTGCCGACGAGAACGCGCGGGCAACGTCCAGGCAGCGTGCTGTCGCCACACATTTAGTTGCCTTCGGCATCCGTATTGAATGTGGAAAGTTCCACTCAGGTGTCCGACGGGCCTCGCCATTAGCGTCGTTGTGCTTCTCCTCGTGGGAGACGACCTCGTTGAGCGTGAAGCCGTCATCCGCCGTGCCTGTTGACTATGTCGGAACTTTAGATGTCACTGGAACAATCTGAGCACGCTGTCGGCCTCGGCGTTGGCGACCGAAAGCGACTGGATACCGAGCTGCTGCCGCGCCTGCAGCGCCCTGATCCTCGCGGAACTCGCGTCCATGTCGGCGTCGACCAGCTTGCCCACTCCCTTCGAGATCGTGTCCATGTTCGACTGGTTCTGTTCCTCGTAGGAGGCGAACGACTTCTGCATGGCTCCGAGGGTCGCCATTTGGTCGGTGAGGTAGTTGAGTTTGTCGTCCATCTTCTGGATGTAGTCGTCGTAGATGGCGTTCCGGTCCCCGCCGCAGACGTGCATGCCGCGCTCCAGCTCCCGCAACACTTGAACACCCGATGCTTTAGGGTGGACGTCACGAATG
>NZ_JBFUBY010000528.1:0-1126 GCF_056405515.1 Polaromonas sp. P1_G2 | reverse complement strand
GGCGGATTCAAACCCCAAGTGCAACAGTCGGAATAAGGCCAGCGTCTCGCATGGCCTTGTTGTTAAAGAAGACCTCGGCAGGGCTTTTCCAGCCAAGGGTCTTGCGTGGCCTGATGTTGAGCTCCCAGGCCATGAGATCAAGCTCGTGCTGCGAGTACACGCTCAGGTCCGTGCCCTTGGGCAGATACTGGCGCAGCAGGCCATTGGTGTGTTCGTTGATGCCTCGCTGCCACGGGCTGTGGGGGTCGCAGAAGTAAATCTTCAGCCCCGTGTCCTCGGCCAGCTGTTTGTGCAGCGCCATCTCCTTGCCCTGGTCGTAGGTCAGCGTCTGGCGGATCTCCGGCGGTAGCGGTGCGAACGCCTGCCTGAACCCTTCGAGCACGTCGATGGCCTTGCTGCCGTCGAGCTTGACCAGTATGGCAAACAGCGTATGGCGGCACACCAGGGTGCCGACGGCCGAGGCATTGTTCTTGCCTTTAATCAGATCGCCTTCCCAGTGGCCGGGCACCAAGCGGTCGTTGGCCTCGGGTGGCCGCACATGGATGCTGAGCATGTCCTGCAGCGAGCCACGCCTACTTTGGCCTGGGCTGGGTGGTCTGCGCGCACCGCGCCCTTGGCGCAACAGTGCGGTCAGCTCCCGGCGCAAGTCACCCTTGGGCATGGCATAGATCGCGGTGTAGATGGTTTCGTGTGAAGCTTGCAATTGGGTCTGCCCAGGATGACGTTCCCGGAGTTTGGCAGCAATCTGCTCAGGCGAAAGCTTGAGCGCGAGCAGCGCCTTGACCTCGGCCCATAACGGGCCATTGCGCTCGAGCTTGCGAGCGGGCCAAGCGGCACGCCGAACGCACCGGGCGCGCTTGCCGGCGCGATGCGCATCGTAGCCGCCAGCGATGCGCGGGCGCCCCATCACGCACTGCTCGGCTTCGTCTTGCCAGCCATTGCGGCGCAGTTCGCGCGAGATCGTGCTCGGTGATCGCCCCAGCACTCTGGCAATCTTGCGGATGCTGCAATTGTGCAGCTTCATGCCCATTACCGTGCCTCGCTCTTCGGCACTCAATTGTCGATATGTTCTTGTCATGCAACTCCTCTTGGATTGGAAGTGTTGCACTTGGTCCTTGAATCCGCC
>NZ_JBFUBY010000527.1:0-1130 GCF_056405515.1 Polaromonas sp. P1_G2 | reverse complement strand
GGGTGGCGCTGTGGTCCACCAGCAGGGTGGGCGCGTCTACGGCATCCAGCGCCACGCGGTGGGCGTTGGCGTCCATGAATTTCTTCAGCTCGTTGGCGTCGTCGCTGGTGACCCAGCGCGCCAGGTTGAAGTTGCTGCCCATGATGCGGGCCTTGACGCCGTATTCATGTTCCAGGCGGTGAGCGACCACTTCAAATTGCAACTGGCCGACCGCACCCAGCAGCAGCAATGAGCCGGCGATGGGCCGGAACACCTGGATCGCGCCTTCTTCGCCGAGCTGCGTGAGGCCGGCGCGCAGCTGCTTGCTGCGCAGCGGGTCGGCCACCTCGACGGCGCGGAACATTTCGGGCGCGAAGAAGGGCAGGCCGGTGAATTGGAGCGCCTCGCCTTCGGTCAGCGTGTCGCCGAGCTGCAGCACGCCGTGGTTGGGGATGCCGATGATGTCGCCGGCAAAGGCGGTGTCCAGCAGTTCGCGGCGTTGGCTCATGAAGCTCACCACGGTGTTGGGCCGCAGTTCCTTGCCGCTGCGCACCACCTTCAGGCGCATGCCGCGCGTGAACTCGCCGCTGGCCACGCGCAGGAAGGCGATGCGGTCGCGGTGGGCCGGGTCCATATTGGCCTGGATCTTGAACACCACGCCAGAGAATTTTTTCTCCTCGGGGTGCACCACGCGCTGGATGGCTTCGCGCTCGGCGGGCGCGGGCGCCAGGTCGACCAGCGCATCCAGCACTTCCTGCACGCCGAAGTTGTTGATGGCGGAACCGAAGAACATGGGCGTCTGCTTGCCGGCCAGGAATTCGGCGCGGTTGAACTCGGGCGTGGCACCGGCCACCAGTTCGATCTCGCCCTGGGCCTGCGTGTATTCGGCACCGAAACGTTTGGCGGCTTCGGCGTTGTCCAGGCCGGCCAGGATTTCGTCGTCGCCGCCGGCTTTTTCCTCGCCGGGGCTGAAGACCCGCATGCGGTCTTCGCGCCTGTCGTAGACGCCATGGAACAGCTTGCCCATGCCGACCGGCCAGGTGAAGGGAATGACCGTCATGCCGAGTTCGCGTTCGATCTCGTCCATCACGCTCATCGGGTCCTGCACTTCCCGGTCCATCTTGTTGACGAAGGTCAGGATGGGCGTGTTG
>NZ_JBFUBY010000526.1:0-1131 GCF_056405515.1 Polaromonas sp. P1_G2 | reverse complement strand
ATGTTGTCCTCGGTGTTCATTGTGGTGGTGATTCTGTTGCAGATTCCTTATGGAGCGAGAGTCTGGTATGGGGTTATTGCGACACCGCCCCGCTTCCTCCGGCCGGTCCTTTGCCCATGATCTTTCAACCGGAACCGTGTCCCTACAGGTCGGCGGCGATCTCCGCACTTGCCGCAAGAAGAACATCTTGGCGTCTTGCATGCATGAGTCCCAGTTTCAGCAGTTGCCTGACCGCCGCTCGGATGGGACTTGGAATATTGACCCTGCCTCGTAGCGATCTGTCACCAGGCTTAAGAGACATTGGTGCGGAAGCCTCCCTTCCGGATTTGCCGAATGCAACTCTTTCGCWCTGGTACCCACCCAATGGGCCGACTCGTGCTGCGCTCCTGATCGCAGATTCTCTAAAAGGTGCCTCTAGGCGGTAGGCCAGGCAGAAGTTCCCCCATTCCGGCCACCCGTTCCAGCGTAATAGCCAATTGCCGCGCCAGCGTATGCAGGAGGCGCTGCTGTTCCGGAATCATGAGTCATCGGGATTACACGGGCTTTTGGGCCAACACACCGCGAATGCGCTTGGGCGCCTTCAGTGGCAGGTAACCCCGGTACCCACCTGCCGCGGCGTCAATCCGACCCAAGAGRCAAACTGACGGCCGAATTTGAATATCGAGAAGTCCCCGGCCGCAGCCACCAATGGTGGGGCCGTCAAATCCCCAGTGCCCCGGAATTTGCTGTGTTGCCGCCGACGGAAAATTGACAGTCTCGCTGTCAAGATTCAGCCCGCGGCAGCAGTTAGGCATTAACTGGCAAGGCCAGCAGGCGCAAACAGCGCAGCGATCTCTAGCAACTTTTGAAGACTTCCATTCGTGCCTGCCGTTCGGCGCCGAACGATCCGCTCAGCCTGGCGGACAGATTTTCCCTGCGCATCACCTCTCCGCACGCTAGGCAGGTGGGACCCAAGCCTGGATCCTGGCCACACGGAATGTGCGTGTATTGAATCGCGACTTCTTCTTCATCGGACTTGCACCAGGTCTCTCCCCAAGCGCGTAGGGCCAGAAAGACAGGATAAAAGTCCTTTCCCATCTCGGTCAGGTGGTACTCGTGGCGCAGGGGCCTGTCGTTGTAGGGTCGGCGCTC
>NZ_JBFUBY010000525.1:0-1138 GCF_056405515.1 Polaromonas sp. P1_G2 | reverse complement strand
GTTTTGCTGTTATCCAGAGCATGGGTATATGCTGGTCCCACGGTCGCGTCGACATTACCTATGCCTGCAGGGGCGGCATCCGTGTAAAAACCATCGGTGATCAACAGGGTGAATGAACGACGGCAGGATAAATGGCTGGTTGCGGTTTCGCCAGCGGGGGGGGCCCAGGGCTTGGATCCCCAGGGCCCATTGTTGGCATTGTTCTGGTAGTACTTCCCGGCCTTGTCAAGCGCGCCGCGCAGCGGCGTGCCCCCGGTGGCTACGCGCGCATCAAGCCACGAATAAAATGCACTTTTGGCCAGGCCAAAGTCCTTCATGGAACTGAGGTTGTTTAGGGGGTCTATGTCTGTGTAGGCCAGTCGAAAATTGTCGGCTTGGCTTGCGAATGCCCCGGACAACCCTGTTTTTGCCGAACTGAGGCGATCTATGTGGTAGGCACGCCAGTTCGCGATGTTCTGGCGTTCCTCGTTGAACGTGCAGGTTGCACCAGCGCAGTCCGTGCGGGTGCCGCCGTGCGGACCAAACGGGTTGGTGCTGCCGCTGCCGGAGGTGTTGGACCCATTCAGCTTGAACTTGCTGGTCGTCACTTCATAGCTGTCGTAGTCCGCCGTGTTCTTGATGGCATTGGACGTGGTGTAGGTCGTGGGATCCTTGCCTGCTTTAGGCAGGAACATGGTCACGACCGAGGAGTTGCCCACGGCCGCATTGGCCTGGAGAACACCTCCGACATAACCTGGTCCATAGACCTTTTTGGGGTTGTAAAACAGCAGGTTGTTGACAGGGGAGCTTTGACGGGGGTCGGCGCTGCTAATGCAATCCGCGTGGAAGCCCGGGATGCTGGTGGAGCCCGGGGACTCAGCCAGCATCGCGGCGCTGACATGTTTGGCATAGACGCATTCCCAGTCCATGGAGCCCGAGGTATCGAGCACCAACGCGATGTTAGGCCGGACGTTCACGGTTCTGGACAGCAGCGGCTCCTGCGCGACGACCGCGAACGCACTGTCCGCCGTGATCAACGCGGCCGCGTAAAACGCAACGCCGCGCAAAATGGAAAATTTCATGGCCAGGCCTTTCATGCTCGGGTCGAGCATCATTTCATGGTGATTACGGATTGGAGCCACACCTCGGTGCCTTGGGG
>NZ_JBFUBY010000524.1:0-1139 GCF_056405515.1 Polaromonas sp. P1_G2 | reverse complement strand
CTTCCGAGGTGTTCCATGCGCTGGCCGGCGACGACGAGCTGTATGGCAATGGCGGCAACGATACCCTCGACGGTGGTGCGGGGGATGACTACCTCGAAGGCGGGACGGGTAACGACGTGTACCTCTTCGGTCGCGGCAGCGGCAATGACGAGATCTCCGATTACGACGAAACAGCCGGCAACATCGACACGCTCCGGTTTGACGCAACGGTTGCGCCCGGCGACATCAGGCTCACGCGCGACAGTTCCAGCCTCTTTTTGACGATTGAGGGAACCAGCGACAGGATAGCCCTTGACGGCTGGTTTCTGGACGAAGCCCATCAGGTCGAGATCATTGAATTCGCCGACGGAACGGTCTGGCACAGGGCCGACGTGGATGCGCTTCCCATCGTATTTGCGGGCACCGACGGGGATGACATGCTGGCGGGTACCGATGGCGACGACGTGATCGACGGTGGGGCTGGCAACGACACCCTCAATGGCGGTGCCGGCAACGACGTCTACCTGTACAAGCGCGGAGACGGTTCGGACACCATCAACGAATACGACCCCCTGGCCGGCAATGTCGATACGCTCCGTTTCGACAGCACGGTGGCCGTGTCTGACGTCCAGGTGACGCGTAGCGGCAATAACTTGTATCTCGGCATCAACGGTACGGCAGACAGGATCACGCTGACCGAGTGGTTCGGCAACGGCGACAGGAGGATAGAGCAGGTTGAATTTGCCGATGGCACTGTATGGGGCACCTCGGCCCTGTCGGCGATGGCGCTGTTTATGGGCACGGCGGGTGATGATGTCATCATGGGATCCATGCTGGGCGACGTGTTCGATGGCGGCACCGGCAACGATACGCTGTACGGCAACGCAGGCAACGACGTTTACCTCTACAAGCGAGGAGACGGCTCGGACACCATCGCTGAGTCCGACGATACCGTGGGAAATGTCGACACCATTCGCTTTGGCGATGCGGTGCTGGCAAGTGATGTCAAGATCACCCGTGATGCCTGGCACCTCTATCTGCACATAGAGGGCACGGCCGATGTGATCACGGTGAAGAACTGGTTCTTCCACGACAGGTACCGGATTGAGCAAATCGAGTTTGCCGACGGCACGGTGTGGGACAAGGCCCAGGTGACGGCC
>NZ_JBFUBY010000523.1:0-1141 GCF_056405515.1 Polaromonas sp. P1_G2 | reverse complement strand
GCCCGTAGCGCAGCGAAGGGACGCAGCAACCAGGGTCGCCTTTTCTTTTGCTTACTTTTCTTTTGGCGAAGCAAAAGAAAAGTGAGTAGCCGCCGGGCTACCCCCGGCCAGCAACCCTATGCAGAGGGCGAGCGCGCAGAGACCGGCGCAAGACCCGGCCTACTTCGAAGCCTCACCCCGAGCCGCCTCCAACACATCCCGAGTCCGAACCGCCTCGCGCCGCGCAGCATCAGCAAAATCATCCCCACTGGACGCATACAAGATAGCCCGAGACGAATTCACGATGATGGGCGCCCCGGCCCGCCAGCCGGCTTTGACAGTGGCAACAGCATCTCCACCCTGCGCCCCAACACCGGGAATCAGCAAAGGCAGGACAGGCGCCACGACCCGCACACGCTCGATCTCCGCCGGATAGGTCGCCCCCACCACCAGCCCCAACTGGCCGTTGAGGTTCCACGGTCCCTGCGCCAGGCGCGCCACATGTTCATACAGCAGAGGCTGGCCTTCGATGGAAGCAAAACGCTGGTTCTGCAGGTCGTCGCCGCCGGGGTTGGAAGTGCGGCACAGCAAAAACGCACCCTTGCCTTCGTACTTCAGATAGGGCGCGACCGAGTCGAAGCCCATGAAGGGCGAAAGCGTCACCGCGTCGGCGCCGTAGCGCTCAAACGCTTCCTTCGCGTATTGCTCGGCGGTGGAGCCTATGTCGCCGCGTTTGGCGTCCAGGATGATGGGTACTTGCGGCGCGACGCGGCGCATGTGTTCCATCAGGCGTTCGAGCTGGCCTTCGGCGCGGTGGGCGGCGAAGTAGGCGATCTGCGGCTTGAAGGAAATCACCAGGTCGGCGGTGGCGTCGACGATCGCGGCGCAAAAATCGTAAATCTTGTTGGCGTCGCCCTTGAGCTTGCCGGGGAACTTGGTGGGCTCCGGGTCCAGGCCGACGCAAAGCATGGAATGGTTTTGGCGTTCTGCGGCGCCCAGCATGTCGAGGAAAGTCATAGCCCGTATTGTAAGAAGGTGGCTCCCCGAGCAGGTTTTGCCTCAAACCGGGACAATCGCGCAAAACCACCCGCCCACCCATGCAACTCTCCCGCCGCCAGCTCATACTTCTCGTCCTCCTCACCCTGGTCTGGGGCTTGAACAC
>NZ_JBFUBY010000522.1:0-1142 GCF_056405515.1 Polaromonas sp. P1_G2 | reverse complement strand
CATCAAGACCGGTGAACGCTGGCCAGGTACCCTTGTCTAGATAGCTTATTACTTGCCACGCAAGCAGTGCAACACCACACGCAAAGCACGCGATCATCACCAAGAATAGCAAGGCAACTGGAATGAAGACAATCAGACCCATTGAACCGCGCCGGATTTGCCGGAGACCCCAACTCGTGAGAAGTAGGGTCTATGACAAGCAAGACGACGAACAAATTTTCCCCTGAAGTCCGCGCCCGCGCCGTTCGAATGGTGTCGGAACATGAGGCCGAACATTCTTCGCGATGGGCGGCTGTTTCCTCGATCGCGGCCAAGATTGGCTGCTCGGCACACACGCTCAATGAGTGGGTAAAGAAGTCCGAGGTCGATAGTGGCAAGCGAGCCGGCCTTCCGAGCGATGTTGCGGAGAAGATGAAGGCACTGGAGCGGGAGAACCGCGAGCTTCGTCAAGCCAACGAGATTTTGCGCAAGGCGTCGGCGTATTTTGCCCAGGCGGAGCTCGACCGCCCACTGAAGCGATGATTTCCTTCATCGACGAACATCGTTCGGTGCTCGGGGTCGAGCCGATCTGCAGACTGCTGCCGATTGCCCCGTCCACCTATTATGAGGTCATTGCCAAGCGCATGGACGTGGACCGCCTGGCGGCCCGCGCCCGGAATGATGTCGCCATGAAGGTCGAGATACGCCGGGTGTTCAACGAGAACTTCCAGGTCTATGGCGTGCGCAAAGTCTGGCGGCAGCTACAGCGGGAGGGCTTTGAGATTGCCCGCTGCACCGTCGCACGGCTCATGAGAGTGATGGGTCTTCAGGGCATCATTCGCGGCAAGCCCGTCAAAACCACCGTGTCGGACAAGACTGCCCCATGTCCGCTCGACCGCGTCAATCGCCACTTCAAGGCTCCCGCGCCGAACATGCTCTGGCTTTCTGACTTCACGTATGTCGCGACCTGGCAGGGCTTCGTCTACGTGGCCTTCGTCATCGATGCCTTCGCCCGCCGCATCGTCGGCTGGCGGGCAAGCCGTACCGCCCATGCGGGTTTCGTCCTCGACGCTCTGGACCAGGCACTTCATGATCGGCGGCCCATCCATCGCGGCGGGCTCGTCCACCATTCCGACAGGGGCGTGCAATACGTGTCGATCAAG
>NZ_JBFUBY010000521.1:0-1143 GCF_056405515.1 Polaromonas sp. P1_G2 | reverse complement strand
GATCAACAGTAGGAAAGTCAAGAAAGCAAATTTTTTCAGAATATTCCTCTGGCAGCGGAGCTTGGTTAGAGCCCGATTTAAAAGTAGTTGAGCGATAACAGCAGGTTGTGATTCCCTTTTGGTGCTAAATCAAAATGGGGTTTCCGATGACCTGGACTGTTATCGCTCGGCGTGAGCATAACCGAGACGCGCTTCGTTTTCCAAGTGATTTGACAGACCGGGAATGGGCGCTAATCGAACCGCTGATCCCACCGGCCAAGCGTGGCGGTCGCAGACGAACGACGAAGATGCGCTCGGTCGTGGAGGCGATCCTCTATATCGCATCAAGCGGTTGCTCATGGCGGATGCTGCCGGGTGATTTCCCTCCGGTGTCGACGGTGCGCGGCTATTTCTATGCTTGGCGAAAGATGGGTTTATGGGAGGGCATCAATCAGCTTTTGGTGATGACCGCGCGAGAGATCGAAGGACGAGAAGCGCAGCCCACGGCGGGGATCATCGACAGCCAAAGCGTCAAAACCACGGAAAGCGGCGGCGTTTGCGGCTATGACGCAGGAAAGAAGGTCAAGGGTCGCAAGCGTCACATCGTCACCGATACGTGCGGATTTCTGATCTTCGTGCTGATCCATGGGGCCAACGTGCAGGACCGCGACGGTGCGCCCGATGTTCTCAAGGCCATCCGCTACCGTTTCCCATGGCTGCGCCATATCTTCGCCGATGGTGGCTATGCGGGCGACAAGTTGAAGTTGGCGATGCGCCGTCACGGGCAGTGGACAGTCGAAATCGTTAAGCGCTCTGACAAGGCCGCGGGCTTCGTCTTGCTACCACGCCGATGGGTTGTCGAAAGAACATTTGCTTGGCTCGGGCGTTGCCGCCGGCCTCGCCAAGGATTGGGAAAAGTCCATCGAAAGCTCAACAGCATGGGCGCAAATCGCTTCAATCCGAATGCTCACAAGGCGCATCGCAAGGTATTGGATCTACGAATGAACTTTTGAATCGGGCTCTCAGGGGTGAATGTTGACATTGCTGCGCTCGAGATAGGCCAGGATCTTGGCCTTCCAGTCGTCGATCATGGCGGGAAAACCCTGGAGGAAAGCGGATATCGTTGCATTGCCGGCTTCGGACAGAGCGGTCAAGGTATAGCTC
>NZ_JBFUBY010000520.1:0-1165 GCF_056405515.1 Polaromonas sp. P1_G2 | reverse complement strand
TTCCTGAAGCTGGGGACCTCCGCGAGCCCGCTCGAGGAATTGCCGACGACGGCATCGACATGGGCGATGGCCGACAGGTAACGCAGCTGCCCGAGCGAGGCGTAGACCTTCGCATCCGGCCTGCCGGCGGCGTAGGCCTCCAACTGCCGGCTCAAGGCCCGCCCTTCCGTATCCGCGTTGGGCATGGTGAAGATGAGGTGGGTGTCTTGCAAGGTATCCAGCGCGGCCAGCAGTTCGTCCATCTGCCCGGCCGCCGCGCCCGGCTCCAGCGTCGCCGGATGGAAGGTGACGAGCAGGTTTTTCGGGCCCAGCTTGAAGTCCAGCGCCGCTTCCAGCGCCGCCCGATCGAGGAGGTCCAGCTTGAGCACATTGTCGATGCCCAGGCCGCCCACCAGGAAAACGCGGGCCGGATCCTCGCCCAACTGGATGACGCGGCGGCGGTACGCTTCGGCCGCGACGAAATGCAGGTGGGCCATCTTGGTGATGGAGTGGCGCATGGCCTCGTCGAAAGCGCCCTCGGTCGTCTCTCCGCCATGCAAGTGCGCGACCGGAATGCGTGCGATCGTCGCAGCGGCTGCGGCGGAAAATATCTCGTACCGATCGCCCAGCAACAGCACCAGGTCGGGGCGAAGCCCGGCAAAAGCATCGGCGAAGCCGATCATCGCCACGCCCATGGATTTGGTCACGCCGGTAGGCGTATCCGAACTCAACAGCATTTCGACTTTGCGATCGATGGCGAAACCATCTGCCTCGATATCGCGATACGTGAGGCCGAACTCCGGCGACAGGTGTGCCCCTGTGGCAATCACCTGCAGCGCGAGTTTCGGCGATTGCCGGATGCCTTCCATGAGCCAGCGTAGCAGGCCATATTCAGCCCGGGTGCCGGTAACGACGCAAATTCTTTTCACAGCGAAATCAACTCGTCGGCGGCAAAGTCGCGTGATGCCATGCGACCGATGACCTCGTCCCAGCGCATCGGCGATATGCCCGTGCCGGGGCGCTTGGCGGTGATGTTTTCGGCCGTAAACCTTTCGCCCGCGCGGATCGGCGCATTGGCTACCAGGGACTTTCTGGCAACCGGCTTGTTCTTGCTTTCGCTGGGGCTGGCGCGCTTGACGCCGTCGCCCATGGCGGCTTCGATATTGCGGATAGCCCTCACCATCGC
>NZ_JBFUBY010000519.1:0-1193 GCF_056405515.1 Polaromonas sp. P1_G2 | reverse complement strand
GCATCACCTTGCTTTGGCTTGCCGCCTTTGTCGCGGCGCTTGTGGTGATGCGATTCGGGCGCAAGGGCACCGGTAATAGATAGATGCCACGATGTATATCCCGGACTCGTTATTACTACTATGTAGGTAGAGTCTCGTTGCCACAACGCCACCATCTTTGTGATGTTAAGCAAACCCTCCCCTAATCGGRGGGTTTTTTTTCGTCTTGGCTGACCTACATTTAGCCCACTGACTCGCCCAGATACCACCGGATCAAGACTGCGAGTTTTCCCTTCACCCTTGGAGAAAATATGTCGCACAAAACCCTGCATTGCGTGCTCACCGCCCTTACCCTTACATTGGCCGCGCTGTTAACAACAACGCAGGCCATCGCAGCTCCTAAAACGAAAGACAAGAACGGAACCGTCAAACCCGCGGCGGAAACGCTCCCACCGTTCTGCACCGCGCCCCCCGGCGGCGAGCCACCCGCCGAGCCACCCACTTCCTGCGTTAGCGGCACGAAGGCGGTTTATATTGAGGCGTCGGTGATGTGGGCGTGTTGCAGGAAAAATCCCAACGACTCTTAGCCTTCCGGTACGTCCGCATCGTTCTCGCCTTGCGAGACTTGACATCAGTGATCCGTACCCTGCGGATTAGTAGGACATGGTGCCGGGCGCAGACAGCRAGATGAGAGAGAGAAGAAACGCTCTGCGGTTTCGGGCTCAGCTGCTGGCGGAAAGATAAAGATGCTCGTTCTCAGGCTTCACGGCGAGCCACTTACCGACCAATTCGAGTCCGCGGCCTTCAACACGTATCGCAGCGTGGTGACCATTGGGAACAACGTCAACCATTCTTCGGAAAAATTCGACTTCGACAATCGTCAATGAAATGCTCGCGATGTCCTCAACCGTCTCGCGCGAATTCTCGCCATCTTTCTGAACTCTTGGCTTCGCCAGCAACTTGGTGAACGCCGTGCCCTTCGGAATGTCGTACGCCCCTGCGATGGCAAGGGCCGTGTGTTCGGGGCCTGGTTGGCAACCGACATTGGAGGTGTTCGTCACGACAAGACGGCCGTCCTCAAGTTGTTCACGAACCCAAATTTCGAGGCGCATGGTGGTTTTCTGAGATTTAACGTTGGCGCTGTCCGGCATGCAGCCAGCGCCGCGAAGCGGCCTGTTACCGATGTGTGTCCGTGTCGACCGACTTGTTAGGTC
>NZ_JBFUBY010000518.1:0-1193 GCF_056405515.1 Polaromonas sp. P1_G2 | reverse complement strand
CTCATGGAGATCGATGGCGCGGCGGGTGTTGCCTTCGAGGCTGGAATTGAACAGGCCTGCAGGATCCTCGAGCTTGGCGCCCTTGGCAAAGGTCATTTTCACGGCGCTCTTGTAAGTCTCGCCGGTGCAGATGATGCCGCCGTGTGACCACACCGGAACGCCGCGCCACTTGAGCTCCTCGACCACCTCGGGCACAGCCTGCTGGATGATCTTGCGGATACGCGCCAGCGTCTCGCCGCGCCAGTCGTCGAGTGCCTTGATCTTCGCGTCAATCTGCGCGGAGGCGGAACCGCCTTCCTTGTCTTGCGCCGTGTCGCTCGCCATCGCTTTTTTCATGGTGATGTCGCTTTCTTCAGGGTTGTGCCGTTCACATTTTTTCGCCGGGCAATTCGCTGGCCTGTTGGATCCAGGCGGCCAGTTGGGCCTCGTCGAACTGCCCGCCTTCCTGGATGTGGAGGTAGCGTGTGTCCTGGCTCTTGGATTCGACAGGCGGCACGGGACGCAGCGACAGGCCGCGAAAGAAAGCCACCTTGACGTAGTGCGTGAAGCAATGAAAGCTCAGGAACCAGCCCTGGCCTTCAAGGCCRTAGAASGGCGWRTTCCACTTGACGGCCTTGCGCACGCCGGGGATGGTGCGCGTGATGAGCGCGTCGAGCCGTCGCCCTACATCGCTTTTCCATCCCGGCATGGCCGCGATATAGGCCTGCACGGGAGCGTCGCCCTCGCCTTTCGCGATCCGAGGGTTGCCGCCTGAGAGCAGGACGGGCTTCGCGGACTTCGCCGGCGCACCGGCTGTCTTTCTGGCCATGGCGTTCATGTCAGGGCTTCGCGTGAAAGCTCACACTGGGCGTGCCAGGACCTGCTCCAGGTTGGCAAAGAACTGCTGCCAGCCGTGTTTTGCGCCCTGGAAGGCCTGTTCCTGGTCGGTCCGGAAACCCGCCTGCTCCATGCGCAAACGGGTGCCGGTGCCTGTGGGGGTCAGCGTCCAGGTGACCACGCTCTCGAGGCCATAGGCCGCCCAGGTGTAGGACAGCGTTTTTTCGGGCTCCACAGTTTGCACCTCGCAGTCGACGGCGCCCCAGTCGGCGCTGAGCTTGAAGCCGTGGCCGACGACGGGCTGGAAGTCGTTTTTCATAAGCCACTCGGCGATCAGCTGCGGCTGCGTGAGCGCGCGCCAGATTTTTTGCGGCGGG
>NZ_JBFUBY010000517.1:0-1196 GCF_056405515.1 Polaromonas sp. P1_G2 | reverse complement strand
CTCCTGCAGCGTCTTTTTGTTGACCTGATAGGGCAGCTCGTCGACGATGATGGACTGGCGCTGGCCCTTGTCGATGTCCTCGAAGTGGCACTTGGCGCGCATCACCACCTTGCCGCGGCCGGTGCGGTAGCCGTCCTTGACGCCGTTGATGCCGTAAATAATGCCGCCGGTGGGGAAGTCCGGCGCCGGCACAATTTCCATCAACTCATCGATGGTGGCCTCCGGGTTCTTCAGCATGTGCAGGCAGGCGTCGACCACTTCGTTGAGGTTGTGGGGCGGGATGTTGGTCGCCATGCCCACCGCGATGCCGCCGGATCCGTTGACCAGCAGGTTGGGCAGCCGGGTCGGCATGACCAGGGGCTCCTGTTCACTGCCGTCATAGTTGGGGCCGAAATCGACGGTTTCCTTGTCCAGGTCGGCCAGCAGTTCGTGGGCGATTTTCGACAGGCGGATTTCCGTATACCGCATGGCGGCCGCGTTGTCACCATCCACGGAGCCGAAATTACCCTGGCCGTCAACCAGCAGGTGGCGCAGGGAAAAGTCCTGGGCCATGCGCACGATGGTGTCGTAGACCGACTGGTCGCCGTGCGGGTGGTACTTGCCGATCACGTCGCCGACGATACGGGCCGACTTCTTGTAAGGGCGATTCCAGTCGTTGTTCAGCTCGTGCATCGCGTACAGCACGCGCCTGTGCACGGGCTTGAGGCCGTCCCTGGCATCGGGGAGGGCCCGGCCCACGATCACGCTCATGGCGTAATCGAGATAGCTGCGCCGCATTTCCTCTTCAAGACTGATGGGCAGGGTTTCTTTAGCGAACTGGGTCATGAGCGGCCTGGTTGGGATTTCGAGATTCTTGAGGAAAGCCAGCGATTTTAAGGCTTGAGTTTAAAGCGCCTACCTGTGGCGGGACAGCAACAAATGCTCAAGAATCTTATGTCTGTGTCAGACGAAGCCGATAGCGTGCTTGAAGGTTGAGACAGGTGTGGCACAATCGATGTAACGCTTTGAGTGATGGTCACTCACGGCGTGTAAATTACTAATCGCAGCAAGTCTGCGGCTTTTCTCTAGAGGAGAACCATGAAGAAACTCAACAAAGTGGCAATGTTGTTTGCTTCCGCAGCGCTTGTTACCGCCGCTGGTGCACAAACGATCGACAACTGGAAAAACGGCAACGGCGAGCTGGTCTGGAAAAACGG
>NZ_JBFUBY010000516.1:0-1197 GCF_056405515.1 Polaromonas sp. P1_G2 | reverse complement strand
CGCTTCGCTTGTATGTTTAGGGTGCTGGGGTGGAGAGTCACGCTTCGCAATCGGCCGTTAGCGCGGACCGACCGTTTGAGACTTCTCCCACCCCGCCTTTGAACGTCGATAAGGAACTGAGCGGCACCACTTTTCAGTGATGACCCCCGATCTGTAAGCAAGCTGACGTCGCAGGCGGCGCTTTTCACCCCAGCACTTTTATTTTCCACTTTGGAGGTAAAGAAATGCAAGGGTGTACTGAAATTTACGGTGTCGATGTCGCCAAGGATGAGCTGGTTGTTGCGATGCACGGCTATAGCCCTGTTCGRGCCATCTCCAACGAGCGCAAGGCCATAGACGCCTGGATTGGGACGATTCCCAGGGGCAGCCTCGTTGCCATGGAGTCCACGGGCATCTACCACCGGCTGCTGGCCCAACGTGCTCACGATGCGGGAATGCAGGTGTACGTGCTCAATGCGCGGGACGTGCACTTCTACGCCAAGGCGCTGGGGGCTCGCGGCAAGACTGATCGCGTYGATGCCGTCTTGATCGCCCGGTATGGGGCTGAACATCATGCAAAGCTGCACGCATGGCGGCCTGGCGATCCAGGCCAGCGGCGCGTGGAAGAACTGCTGGAGCGGCGTGCAACACTGGTGACCAAGCGGGAATCGGTGCGCCAGGCATTCAAGGGCGATCATGAGCTGGCCGGCGAACTCAAGCGGCTCGACCAATCCTTCGATCAGTTTCTGGCGGCTATTGATGCCCAGGTGGACGAACTCATCGCCGCTGACACCGCGCTGGCGACGGGGCGCAAGCGCATTGCCAGCGTGACCGGCTTTGGTCCTCTGGGCAGCGCCTTGCTGGCGGTGCTGTTCGCTCGTATCCCATTTGCCAACGTGGACGCCGTGGTCGCTTACAGTGGCCTGGACCCTCGCCCCAACGATTCGGGCAAGAAGCGCGGGGCGCGTCAACTCTCAAAGCGAGGACCAGCGCAGTTGCGCAGGCAGCTGTACCTGGCGGGCTTTGCCGCCAGCCACAGCAAAGCCCTCAAGCCGCTTTACCAGGCCCTGCGTGCCAAGGGCTTTGCCACAACGGAGGCATTCGTCATCCTCGGGCGAAAGCTGTTGCGGGTGGCGTTTGCCGTCTGGAAGACGGGTCAGCCCTGGGATCCGGCCAAGCTGCTGCCGAAAACTGTTTGACAACAAATATAGAACCTCA
>NZ_JBFUBY010000515.1:0-1199 GCF_056405515.1 Polaromonas sp. P1_G2 | reverse complement strand
CGCAATGATCTTGGCAACGACGCCGGCGCCGACGGTCTTGCCGCCTTCGCGGATGGCGAAACGCAGGCCTTCTTCCATGGCGATCGGGTTGATCAGCTTGACGGTGATCGACACGTTATCGCCTGGCATGACCATTTCCTTGCCTTCTGGCAACTCGATCGCRCCSGTCACGTCCGTCGTGCGGAAGTAGAACTGGGGGCGGTAGTTGTTGAAGAAAGGCGTGTGGCGGCCGCCTTCGTCCTTGCTCAGGACGTAGATCTCGCCGGTGAAGTGCGTGTGCGGCTTGATGGAGCCGGGCTTGCACAGCACCTGGCCGCGCTGCACGTCTTCGCGCTTGGTGCCGCGCAGCAGGATACCGACGTTGTCGCCGGCCTGGCCCTGGTCCAGCAGCTTGCGGAACATTTCCACGCCGGTGCAGGTGGTCTTTTGCGTGTCGGCAATACCRACAATCTCGATTTCCTCGCCGACCTTGACCACACCGCGCTCGACACGGCCGGTCACGACAGTGCCGCGGCCGGAGATGGAGAACACGTCTTCCACGGGCATCAGGAAGGCGCCGTCAACCGCGCGCTCTGGCAGGGGGATGTAGGTGTCGAGTGCTTCAGCCAGCTTCATGATGGCCTCTTCGCCCAGGGGACCCTTGTCGCCTTCCATGGCGAGCTTGGCCGAGCCGTGGATGATAGGGGTCTTGTCGCCGGGGAAGTCGTACTTGTCGAGCAGCTCGCGCACTTCCATYTCAACGAGTTCGAGCAGCTCGGCGTCGTCGACCATGTCGCACTTGTTCAGGAACACGATGATGTAAGGCACGCCGACCTGGCGGGCCAGCAGGATGTGCTCGCGGGTCTGGGGCATGGGGCCGTCAGCGGCCGAGCACACCAGGATCGCGCCGTCCATCTGGGCGGCGCCGGTGATCATGTTCTTCACATAGTCGGCGTGGCCTGGGCAGTCCACGTGGGCGTAGTGGCGGTTCGCCGTTTCGTATTCAACGTGGGCGGTGTTGATGGTGATGCCGCGCGCTTTTTCTTCGGGCGCCGCGTCAATTTGGTCATAGCCCTTGGCTTCGCCGCCGAACTTGGACGCCAGAACGGTCGTGATCGCCGCCGTCAGCGTCGTCTTGCCATGGTCCACGTGGCCAATCGTGCCTACGTTGACGTGCGGCTTGGTCCGCTCAAATTCAAATTTGCCTTTTGCCATTTTTC
>NZ_JBFUBY010000514.1:0-1207 GCF_056405515.1 Polaromonas sp. P1_G2 | reverse complement strand
GCATAGGCGTTCTTCAGCGTGATGTCCACCGTGAGCGGTCCCTTGGCCGTCAGGTCGGCCACTTGCACCGCCACCGACTTGCCGCGCGGCGAGACTTCCATCCAGCGCTTGAGGCTGGCCACCACGTCGTCGGCGTTGAGCTCGCGGCCGCTGTGCAGCATGACGCCTTTTCGAAGCGCGATGGTGTAGAGCTTGCCGTCGGCCGAGATTTTGGGCATAGCCTCCGCCAGCATCGGCACCAGCGCCGCCTTGGCGTCGAAGGTGAACAGCGGCTCGTAAACGTGCTGCATGATGATGCAGACCAGGTCGGCCGGCGTGGACTGGATGTCCAGCGTCGGCGGCTCGGCCACCATGGCCAGGTTCAAGGCCGACTTGTTGCCCTGCGCGGCGGCCGGGCCGAATCCGGCGCCGGCCGCGCCCAGGGCCAGCAGGGAAGACAAGGCGGTGCGGCGGTGCATGCGAATTCCACGGGTCATAAAAAACTCCTGATTGAAGTTAAATTTCACAAACGAAGATTAATTGGTCTATAAATGGTATTTTTCAGGATAAACCCGAATAAAGGGGGAATTTCTGAAAATATTTTTCAAAATTACTGTCAATAAAGACTTTGAAAGGAGTTTGTTATGCCTCTGGAGTATTTAGGAAATCCCCCGCTGGCCTCCGACCACCAGCCCCGCCCGTTTTCGCCCGCCGTGCGCGCCGGTGACTTCGTTTATGTCTCGGGCCAGGTGCCGGGCGACGAAAAAGGCGAAATCGTGCAGGGCGGCATCGAGGTGCAGACCCGCCAGGTCATGAAAAACATCCAGGCCGCGCTGGCCCTGGCCGGCTGCACGCTGGACGACGTCTGCAAAACCACCGTGTGGCTGCAGGACGCGCGCGACTTCGGCAGCTTCAACCGCGTCTATATGAGTTACTTTGCGAACGGCAAGCCGGCCCGCTCCACGACCGAAGCGCGCCTGATGGTCGATGCGCGGGTGGAGATTGATGTGGTGGCTTACAAGCCCAAGGGCTAGGCCTGGTTCTTGGTTTGTTCCTGCTACGTGCTCTTTGCTGAGGGTTGCTGGCCGGGGGTAGCCCGGCGGCTACTCACTTTTCTTTTGCTTCGCCAAAAGAAAAGTAAGCAAAAGAAAAGGCGACCCTGGTTGCTGCGTCCCTTCGCTGCGCTACGGGCAACCTGCGGTGCTCGGTTCAGGCGGGGTCTCGCTAA
>NZ_JBFUBY010000513.1:0-1215 GCF_056405515.1 Polaromonas sp. P1_G2 | reverse complement strand
CTCAGGACTTGAGCGGCCCGAAGTTAGAAGTGCGCCAGTATTCGCGCACCTGTTCCAGTTTTTCCTGGAAATCCCGGAAATGCAGCGGTTTGCGTACGTAACTGTTAAGACCGCCCTGAATCTCTTTCACGATTGGCGAGTATTTGGGCTCGGAGGTCAGGATGACGACGGGTACGAAGAAAGTGCGGGGGTCTCCACGCATGCGCTGCATGACTTCCGCGCCGCTGATCCCAGGCAAATTCAGGTCCAGCATGACCAGTTCCGGCGGATGGTCGTTGGGCCGGTTGCTGTAAGCACCTTCGCAGAAAAGGTATTCCAGGGCTTCCGTGCCGTCGCGGGCCACGATGACTTCATGGTCGGCGCCGTTTTCCTGCAGCGTCAGCAACGTCAACTCGACGTGAGCGGGGTTGTCCTCCACCAGCAACATGGTTGGTCTGGCCATCTTTTCTCGCCTCCTTGGTCTTGCCGGCCTTTGCACGGGGCCGAATCCCGACTATATACCCCGATTCCGAGGGTGTGTAAGCGAAGTTCGTTGATCGCGGGGGGAAAGGGCGGGTACGACTGACGCCGCGAATTGGCCTGCCCGGAGGGGATCGAACCCCCGACCCTCAGCTTAGAAGGCTGATGCTCTATCCGACTGAGCTACGGGCAGTTTGTGTGTGGGAGCAGGGGCAAGGCCACGCAGGGGCGGCCGCCGTTTCCAGCTCGTCGCGAATCATACCTTCAATCGAGGTCTGCCAACCCCGGCCGGCCGGCCTCCACCCAGCGCTTTTCAGCGCTTTTCTCAGCGCTTTTCGTACTGCGTCTTGCCGAACAGCACTTCCCGCGCCTTGTCGTCGGTGATGGGCCTGCGCAGCTCGGCCAGCACCTTGACGCCGCGCTGCACGGCGGGGCGTTCACTGATCAGGTCAAACCACTTTTTCAGGTGCGGGTAGTCGATCCAGTCTATGCCGTGGTTTTCCCAGTTGCGCAGCCAGGGGAAGATGGCGATGTCGGCAATGCTGTACTCGTCGCAGGCGATGAACCGGCTGCCGGCCAGCTGCTTGTCCATGACGCCGTAAAGCCGCTTCGTTTCATTGGTGTAGCGGTTGATGGCGTAGGCTATCTTTTCGGGCGCGTACTGCCGGAAATGGTGAGTCTGCCCGATCATGGGGCCGACGCCGCCCATCTGGAACATCAGCCATTGCAGCACCTGGAACTTCAGGCGGTCGGTTT
>NZ_JBFUBY010000512.1:0-1217 GCF_056405515.1 Polaromonas sp. P1_G2 | reverse complement strand
CTGGGATGCCTACCGGCTGGGCTGGGGCTCGTGGGCGCTCTGGGCGGCGCTCCTGGCGTTGTCGCTGGCGTGCTGGGCGCAAGGTTTTCGGCTGTTGCCTGCGCTGCTGGCCCTGGCGCTGCTGGCCTGGGTGGCCGGTGCGCTGGAGTCGACCAACCTGTGGGATTACCTTGTGGACCCCTGGCTGGCCGTTGCGGCGATTTACCAGTGCACCAAATCGGCGATCGGCTGGGGGCTTGCGCGGCTGCGGGGCACACACCATGGCGCCATGCCATCCTCAGCCTGACCGGCCGCGCTTTAAAAAATGGCTGCTCATCTTCTTAAAATGCAGGCGGATGCTTTTCAGCGATCCAAGAATTCGACCCATGGAGTAATCATTTGAAATCGTTTGCTATTGTTTTTCCCGGCCAGGGCTCGCRGTCGGTCGGCATGCTGGACGCCTGGGGCGACCATCCGGTGGTTGCGCAGACGCTGGCCGAAGCCTCCGAGGCGCTCGGCGAGGATGTCGGCCGGCTGATCAAGGAAGGCCCCAAGGAGGCGCTGGCGCTGACCACCAACACACAACCCGTCATGCTGGTCGCCGGCGTGGCGGCTTACCGCGCCTGGATGGCCGAGACCGGCAGCGCACCCGCCGCGGTGGCGGGCCACTCGCTGGGAGAGTACTCCGCGCTGGTAGCCTCCGGCGTGCTGACGCTCGCGCAGGCCGCGCCGCTGGTGCGCTTTCGCGCGCAGGCCATGCAGGACGCCGTGCCGGTCGGTGTGGGCGCGATGGCGGCCATCCTGGGCATGGAAGCCTCCAAAGTGATCGAGGGCTGCGCCGAGGCCGCGCGCAGCTTCGGCGCCAACACCTCCGAAGTGGTGGAAGCCGTCAATTTCAACGACCCGATGCAGACCGTCATCGCGGGCAGCAAGGCCGCGGTCGAAAAAGCCTGTGAAGTGCTCAAGGCCAACGGCGCCAAGCGCGCCTTGCCCCTGCCGGTGTCGGCGCCTTTCCATTCCAGCCTGATGAAGCCCGCGGCCGAAAAGCTGCGCGAAAAGCTGGCCGCCGTCGATTTCGCGGCGCCGCAAATTCCGGTCATCAACAACATCGAAGTGGCCGTCGAAACCGACGCGGACCGCATACGCGCGGCGCTCTACGGCCAGGCCTTCGGCCCGGTGCGTTGGGTGGAATGTGTCCAGGCCATCAAGGCGCGCGGCCTCACGACGCTGGTCGAGTG
>NZ_JBFUBY010000511.1:0-1219 GCF_056405515.1 Polaromonas sp. P1_G2 | reverse complement strand
GGCCCACGCCGTGGTTGGGTACCTGGCAGAAGTCAAAGGCCAGCTGCGGGTTGCCCACGTTCATCATGATCTTGAGGTCTATCGGCGGCATCGCGCCGCGCTGCACCTCGGTCACCTCGGTTTCGAGCAGGCCGTCATAGATGTTGCCGGTGTCGCCCTCAGCGCAGCTCACCGTCACCAGCATGCCGTCCTTGAGCGTCTCGGTCGCGTCGCCGCAGCCGACCACGGCCGGGATGCCGAGTTCGCGCGCGATGATGGCCGCGTGGCAGGTGCGGCCGCCGCGGTTGGTGACGATGGCGCTGGCGCGCTTCATCACCGGCTCCCAGTTCGGGTCGGTCATGTCGGTGACCAGGATGTCACCGGCCTGCACCTGGTCCATGTCCTTGATGTCATGCACGATGCGGACCGGGCCGGTGCCGATTTTCTGGCCGATCGCCCTGCCCTCAGCCAATACCGTGCCGGTGCCCTTGAGCGTATAGCGCTGCTCGGCCTTGCCCTTGGCCTGGCTCTTCACCGTCTCGGGGCGCGCCTGCAGGATGTAGAGCTGGCCGTCGGTGCCGTCCTTTCCCCATTCGATGTCCATGGGGCGGCCGTAGTGCGCCTCGATGATCAGCGCGTAGCGCGCCAGTTGCTCGACGTCCTCGTCGCTCAGCGAATAGCGGTTGCGCAGCTCGGTCGGTACGTCGGTGGTCTTGACCAGCTTGCCGCCGGATTTTTTCTCTTCCGGCGTGGTGAATTCCATCTGCAGCAGCTTGCTGCCCAGGTTGCGGCGGATCACCGCGCGCTTGCCGGCCTTGAGCATGGGCTTGTGCACGTAGAACTCGTCGGGGTTGACGGCGCCCTGCACCACGGTTTCGCCCAGGCCGTAGCTGGAGGTGATGAAGACCACGTCTTCAAAGCCGCTTTCCGTGTCTATGGTGAACATCACGCCGGCCGCGCCCTTGTCGCTGCGCACCATGCGCTGGATACCGGCCGACAGCGCCACGTCGGAATGGGCGAAGCCCTGGTGCACGCGGTAGCTGATGGCGCGGTCGTTGTAGAGCGAGGCGAACACCTCTTTCATCTTGTGCAGCACGTCCTCGATGCCGACCACGTTCAGGAAGGTTTCCTGTTGGCCCGCGAAGGACGCGTCGGGCAAATCCTCGGCCGTGGCGGAGGAGCGCACCGCGAAGCTGGCCTGGGCATTGCCGGCACTCAGGACGGCGAAGCTGTCCCGCAC
>NZ_JBFUBY010000510.1:0-1222 GCF_056405515.1 Polaromonas sp. P1_G2 | reverse complement strand
TTATTTGCTCTACAACCCATGGGAAGTCCCATTCGAAGTGCAAACCCCCTTGACGTCAAAACCTAAGTTGATCGGCGCAGGCAACGCGGGAACTCGCGTAGTGCCCGCAGCGTTAGTTGCGCAGAAAATGGTAGGCAAGTCACCGACGTTTACTCCTTCGTTCCAAGATATGCACGGACTGACGGGCAGCAGTCGTCATATGGCAGGCTGGCGTCTTGATCATTTCGTAGCTGATCTGGTTCTTGGCTGTAAAGAAGGAAAAATCATCAATACGGAAGACCAGAACACCATGCGAAGCCTATTCTCGGAAAGATCTGGCCCCATCTCGGCGGCAATTGCCATCGGTATAGAAGGCTCCAACGGATGAAGCTGCGCGTTCTTGCCTAGCGCGACGACTTAGGATTAGGGATGGAAAACCCTCCAAAAAAAACGACGGGCGATACCGTCCATGCGATAGTGAAAAGTATCGCGAGTGCCGTACCGACGGCAGGTGGGCCACTGTCCGTGCTGCTTGAGACGTTGTTTTCCCCTCCTATCGAACGGCGAAAAGAGAAGTGGTTCAAACAACTTGCCGAAGTTGTTTCGCAGTTGGAGCAGCGAGTTGAAGATCTCTCCGTCGAGAAGCTATCGAAAAACGAGCTTTTCATCACTATTGCTCTTCAATCAACACAAATTGCACTGCGCAACCATCAAGATGAGAAGATCAGTGCATTGAGGGGTGCGATTCTTCATGCCGGACTCCCGGGCGGACCGGACGAGCAGCTTCAATTAATGTTTCTGCAGTTTGTTGACGAACTTACGCCATTGCATTTGGTAATGCTTGCAGTACTCAATGGCCCTGTTCGTTGGATGGAACAGCATCAGATTCCGTATCCCGGTTGGGGTATGGGTGGCGTGTCGGCCGTTGTTGAACACTGCCTTCCCGCAGTTCGCGGTAGGCGCGAGATCTGCGAGCAAATCGTTCGCGACCTTCAAGCCCGAGGACTGATCCATCAAGGCCAGTTTCTCAATGTCACTATGACGGGTAATGGCATGGTGGAGTCACGCACTACGGAGATGGGTAAAGCCTTCATCGCTTATGYGTCTGAGGGGGCGTAGCCGGTATGGAAAACACTCAAGGCGACCGCGGCTCGTATCTCCGTGGACTTGCAGTGTCCATTTCTGTCATCGATGATTTTGGCCTTTTCCGTGCGTGTGTCCATTGTCTTTCTCCGCATGAGGC
>NZ_JBFUBY010000509.1:0-1254 GCF_056405515.1 Polaromonas sp. P1_G2 | reverse complement strand
CTAATCCTGTTTGCTCCCCACGCTTTCGTGCATGAGCGTCAGTACAGGTCCAGGGGATTGCCTTCGCCATCGGTGTTCCTCCGCATATCTACGCATTTCACTGCTACACGCGGAATTCCATCCCCCTCTACCGTACTCTAGCTATACAGTCACAGATGCAATTCCCAGGTTGAGCCCGGGGATTTCACAACTGTCTTATATAACCGCCTGCGCACGCTTTACGCCCAGTAATTCCGATTAACGCTCGCACCCTACGTATTACCGCGGCTGCTGGCACGTAGTTAGCCGGTGCTTATTCTTACGGTACCGTCATTAGCCCTCTTTATTAGAAAGAGCCGTTTCGTTCCGTACAAAAGCAGTTTACAACCCGAAGGCCTTCTTCCTGCACGCGGCATTGCTGGATCAGGCTTTCGCCCATTGTCCAAAATTCCCCACTGCTGCCTCCCGTAGGAGTCTGGGCCGTGTCTCAGTCCCAGTGTGGCTGGTCGTYCTCTCAAACCAGCTACRGATCGTCGSCTTGGTGAGCYKTTACCYCACCAACWASCTAATCYGATATCRGCCGCTCCAATCGCGCGAGGTCTTGCGATCCCCCGCTTTCATCCTTAGATCGTATGCGGTATTAGCGTAAATTTCTCTACGTTATCCCCCACGATTGGGCACGTTCCGATATATTACTCACCCGTTCGCCACTCTCGAGTATTGCTACTCTACCGTTCGACTTGCATGTGTAAGGCATGCCGCCAGCGTTCAATCTGAGCCAGGATCAAACTCTATAGTTTAATCACTGCAATAATTTTCAACTCCCCGCATTTGACTGCGGGAAGAAACTCATAAAAACGGAATTGATGAGAAATCTTGACGATTTCACATTTTCTATCTCTATGAGCGTTTAAGGTCAGAAGACCTGGTTACGAATAACCTGGCAATCGCCTTCAAACGCCCATACTTATCGGCTGTAAATTTTTAATGATCCTGACTACTTACTTAGCAGCGTTAGCTGCTTTGTTTTCGTCGTCAGCTGTAATCAGCTGAGCCTTCAATTATATACTGGTTTTTAATTCCCAGTCAACCCGAAGGTTATTTGCTTTTCTCGCTTAGCTTGCTGATTCCGAAGAATTTTGCTTGCCTTGCTGTGATCAGCAGAGCCTCAAATTATATACTGGTTTTTGATCACCAGTCAAACTTTTTTGACTCTTTTTTCCGCCGCCTGACCGCTTGGCGATCAGCACTTTCGTTTTCAGCAGAGCCTTGAAT
>NZ_JBFUBY010000508.1:0-1257 GCF_056405515.1 Polaromonas sp. P1_G2 | reverse complement strand
ATCCTGGACGGCGGGCTGACCATCGCCTGACTCCCCCATCTCGGTGAATCCTGAAGGTGTGTAGCGCACGCCGGGAACCGCGTACGTAATGCCCTGTAATGGCTTTACCGGTCCCGCGGCCCTAAATTGGCGTCACCCTCTTGGCAACTTGAGGGCCTTTTTTTGCCAACAACCGAAGGAGCAATCATGGCCAATATCAGTGTCAATATCGTGGGCGGAACAGAGCAGGAAAATGTGGTGGCAGTCACCGTGGGGGCGCAGCGCTGGGGCCACAACGGCGCTCCGTTTGGCCAGTTCCTGGCGGTCCCTCCAGGCTACCAGCTCCTGACGGTCATCAAGACCACTCAACCGCTACAACTCTCCATGACGCTCGAGGTGCGCGATGGCAACAACACCTTGAACGTGACCGTGAACCTGGACAACATCCGCGTCGTGGAGGTCTGAACAAGGGACGTCCCGGCTTGTGGGAAGCCCTGGCTGAATCTCGGGGTTTCCGCAAGCCCGGCCTGGGCACGTGCGGCAGGACTTAGCGCTTGCGGGCCTGGCGGACCACCAGCAGCAGACCCACCAGCGCAATCACCACAAAGCAGACAAAGGACCAGTTGGCAATCGAGCCGCCCAGAAAGGTCCAGTCGATCTTGGTGCAGTCGCCGCTGCCCTTGAAGATCATGGGAATGGCGCGCTTGAGCGGGAAGGTCTCGATCATTCCGTAAAAATCGCGGCCGCAAGAGGCGATCTCCGGCGGGTACCACTGCAGAAAGCTCTGGCGCGCCGCGACAAATGCGCCGAAACCGGCCAGCAGTACCATCAGGCCCGAACCAGCCATCAGAAAGCCGCGGCTTTTAGCGATGGCGGTCACGGCCGCCACCACAGCCACCAGCACCAGGGCGTAACGCTGCACGATGCACATGGGGCAAGGCTCCAGCCCGACGACGTGCTGCAGGTAAAGGCCAAAAGCCAGCATGGCCACACAGGCCGCGGCGACCAGCGCCAGCAGGCGGCGCGGCATGGCGTCGAAATAGGTCAAAAACATCAGGGGATCCCTCTTTTTTCTGGGTGGATTATGAATGGTCCAGGGGTTCGGGCGTTCGGTGGGCGATAAGTTCCCTTGCGGTATCCATGCGGGGCAAATTCTTCGCCGCCTCTTCAGCATCATTTGCCAGCACTTGTCCTACAGCAGGGGCGCCCCGGCGGGCGTAGATTTTCAGGACCGCAAACTCCCGGAGACCCATCATGATGGTGCAAAACGCCCTTGCC
>NZ_JBFUBY010000507.1:0-1257 GCF_056405515.1 Polaromonas sp. P1_G2 | reverse complement strand
CGCATAGCCCGGGTCCTCGACGGCCACCACCGTGGCCTGCGGCGTGACGAGCACGTCGGCCAGCAGGGCGAAGGCATGCTGTGCGCCCGAGGTGATAAACACGTCGCCGGCGCTGCAGGCCACCGCGCGCGACAGGGACACATGGACGGCTATCGCTTCGCGCAGCAGGGGGTCGCCGGCGGGATCGGTATAGGCCCGGGGCGCACGCGCGAAGTCGTGCTGGGCGCGGGCGCAGAGGCGGCGCCAGGTGTCCCAGGGCAGCTGTGAGTGGTCCGGCAAGCCGACCCTGAAGTCGAAACGCGGCCCGGTGGACATGGCCTCGGTGGACCACGGCGTCACCTTTTGCCAGGCGTCGGGCAGGTCGGCCCAAGCCAGGGCAGGTGAGTCGGAGGGCTGCGCTGCGGGGCCGCGCGCCGGCACCMCGGCCGCGACAAAGGTGCCCGCGCGCTGGCGGGACAGCAGATAACCTTCGCTCGCCAGCTGTTCGTAGGCGGCAACCACGGTGTTGCGCGACACACCGAGCCTGGCTGAGAGTTCGCGCGTGGTAGGCAGGCGCAGGCCCGCGGCCAGTCGGCCGTCGATGATCGCGGCCCGGATCTGGCGGTGCAGGGCGGCGAAGCGGTCCCGGGACCCGGCCGCCGGCATGTCGATGTTGAATTCCATGCGTATTCTGGTCCCTGTAAATTTCAGAATTATGGCTCTTGAACGGCACCATATTCGATGCCATCCTCAGCCCCAACAAGGAAGGTGATGCATTGATGGATACCGCGCTCGTCCTGCTCTCGCTGTTCGTGATCGACAGCCTGGCCATCGTCAGTCCCGGCCCGAACATCCTGCTGGTCGTGCACGCGGCCGCCGAGCGAGACCGGCGCGGCGCATTGCTGATCGCTGTCGGCCTGGCCTCCGCAGGCGCGATGTGGGCGCTGGTCGCGGTCACGGGCCTGACGGCGGTCTTCGAGCTTGTGCCGTCGCTGCAGACGGCGAGCCGGATCGCCGGCGCGGCCTACCTTTTGTATATTGCCGTCCGCTTGTGGCGCTCGCACGCGGGGCCCAAACCCACGGTGACGATTTCCGGACGCGAGGCACAGCCGGCACACAAGGCGCTGCTGCGCGGTGTTGCCACCGGCCTGCTGAACCCAAAGTCGCTGGCGTACTTCGGCAGCATCTTCGTGCTGCTGGTGCCGCCCGACGCCGGCTGGCCGCTGCGCGCCGCGGCGGTCGCGCTGGTGCTCTTTGATGCGCTGCTCTGGTACAGCC
>NZ_JBFUBY010000506.1:0-1261 GCF_056405515.1 Polaromonas sp. P1_G2 | reverse complement strand
GTCCATGCCGGAGGTTGTCGCCGTCCAGAACGAAGCAAGGATGGGCAAGATCCAGCAGCATTTTTTCCAATGCGTATGCGAGCGTGGACTTTCCCGCACCGCTCAATCCGGTCAACCAGATCGTGGCCGGCGCGTGCCCGAGCAAAGCTTGCCTGCATTGCTCGGTGACTGTGCCGGAATGGTAGAAAATATTTGTGCCAGGCAGGCTGCAGCCCTGTTCTGAAGGYTGTACGGCTACTGCAGCAACGTCAGTCGCGGAGTCCTTCGTATGCATAGACGTTCCCATGCTGGGAGTTCCTCGTTTGAATGCGCTCATCCAATCTGGATGTTGYGCAAGCGCAATATCGGCATGTCAATATCGGACAGCAACGCGAAAAATCACAAACGCAAAACAAAAGATACTCTGCGATAGTGATTAGTCAATACTACGTTCGTCTATGTGGAAGCTTGAATTGCGCTGAAGGCCGCACAACCTGGGTGTCAAAGCTCGCAGGCGCTTCGTGCGCACCACCAACAGCGACGATGACTCGCGCGATACGCGAGCGACATACATACCGGCGAGCACTGCGGAAGCCCGGACTTCGCGGCTCAATGAGTGCACCGGCCAATCCGCACCACAAGGCACGGGAGCTTCATGAAGACAGTACTACCTTCGTCTACGTGAAAGTTATTCGGCAATATTACCTTCGCGTTTTCGGCCTGGTATCCCCTTAAACCGGACCGCTCATCATCGGAGACTGATCGCAGGCGAGGCCTTCAACCCCTGCGGAGCCGTCGTAATCACGGAAATCCAGCCGGCCAATAAGCCGGTTCCCCTGCCGGCCCTCTGCCGGGGTTGACAGATCAATAACCATCGGGTTATGCTTTAGACATGCCAACAGCAACCATCGCGGACGAAGTTTTCAAGGCGCTTGCCGATCCGACACGGCGGGCGATTTTTGAACGCCTGGCCCGTGATGGGGCGCAGACCGTGCGCGCCTTGACGGACCGCGCGGGTGTGTCGCAGCCAGCCGTGTCCAAGCACTTGCGCGTCCTGAAACAGGCGCGGCTGGTGAACGACAGGCGTGACGGGCGCGAGACGCACTACAGCGCCGAACCGCTGGCGCTCGGGCCGCTGCGCGACTGGATGAGCGTCTACGGTGCGTTCTGGCATGACCGTTTTGATGACCTTGAATCATTATTGAAAAGGATGGACCAATGAGCGCAACCCAAACCCCAATCCAAAGCCGGGCTTCCACTGAAACCCGCTCCGTCGTTGTCG
>NZ_JBFUBY010000505.1:0-1267 GCF_056405515.1 Polaromonas sp. P1_G2 | reverse complement strand
TCATAGTGGACTGGCCGCGCCGCCCGCTGCGCATCATCGATGCCGAACGCGGCAAACCGAGCCAGACCCGCTGGCGCGTGCTGGCCTTCGACGCGGCGGCGAACACCACGCGCGTGGAGCTCGAACCGGTCACCGGCCGATCGCACCAGCTGCGTGTACACCTGCAGGCGCTGGGCCACCCCATCCTGGGCGACGCCCTGTATGCCCCCGCCGAGGTGCAGGCCAAGGCGCCGCGCCTTTTGCTGCACGCCGCGGCGCTGCAGTTCACGCATCCGGCCAGCAGCCTGGCCTTGTCGTTTGAAAGCAGTCCCGGCTTTTAGGGCCCGGCCGCTGCGCAAGCAGCCCGGGCGTCCCGGCGCTAACATCGAGCCATGAAACACCTCACCCTCCTCACAGGCGCCTCGCGCGGCATGGGCCTTTCCATGGCGCGCCAGTTGCTCAGCGCCGGCCACACGGTGCTTTGCATCTCCCGCACTTCGGTGCCCGATCTCGACGCGCATGCCAGGCATGTCGGCGCCACGGTGCTCCAGTGGGAGCATGACCTGGCCGACAGCGGCTCCCTCAACGGCAAGCTGGAAAGCTGGCTCAAGGATTCGCAGGCTAAAGGCCCCTGGGCCAGTGCCACCCTGATCAACAACGCGGGAGTGATCCCGCAGATCGCCCCCTTGAGTGATATCGACGCCGGCGACCTGGCCCGCGCGCTGCGCGTCGGGCTGGAGGCGCCCATGCAGGTCACCGCCGCCTTCCTGCGCGCCACCGGCGACTGGAAAGCGCCGCGCAAAGTCCTCAATATTTCATCAGGCCTGGGCCGCAAGGCCATGGCCTCGCAGACGGCCTACTGCGCGGCCAAGGCCGGTATGGACCATTTCACGCGCTGCCTGGCTCTGGAAGAAGCCCTGAAGCCCCAGGGCGCCAAGGTCTGCTCACTCGCGCCGGGCGTGATAGACACCGGCATGCAAGAACAGTTGCGCGCAGCGCCGGCCGAGGCCTTCCCCGACCGCGCTTCGTTTGTAGGCTTGAAGACCGGTGGTTCGCTGACCTCGCCCGACGATGCGGCGGCGCGCATCATTGCCTTCCTCGACCGCCCCGACTTCGGCACCAACCCGGTGGCCGACGTCAGGGACCCGGCTTAGTAAATTTCAGGAACGACGATGTCCTGGGGGACAGGGTTGCGCACATAGTCCTCGTGTCGCACGCGGTCCGGTAACACGATGGCCGGGTGTTCGGTTTCCTGGTAGGGCATCTGCTGCAGCAGGTGGTGTATGCA
>NZ_JBFUBY010000504.1:0-1295 GCF_056405515.1 Polaromonas sp. P1_G2 | reverse complement strand
GGATTCCGGTAGGTTTTGTCGCTGTGCGACGCCGCCGCGAACGCAGGCAACTGCTCGGCCCGCGCCGAGRACTCACGCAAGGCCGGGTAGTCCGCCGCGTTGACCACCTCGGGCAGCATGGCCTGCGTGAAGTGCCAGGTGATGCCCGCGGTGACACCGTCCTGCCCCATGGTGTCGCTCGCCACGGCCAGAGGTTTGCGCTGCAGCTGCGCTTCAAGCTCGCCATAGGCCGCCAGCAGCTGGCCGGTCACACGMGACACCCAGGGCTGGTGCAGYTTTTCAGCGGGACGCAGGTGGCGCTCATAGACGATCTGCACGCTTYTTTCGCAGGCGGCCAGGGCCAGGCCGATCACGCGCAAGGCCTGTTGGCGCTCGGCCAGGGTGGCGGGCATCAGGCTTCTGCCGGCCGGCGCCTGGGCCGCCAGTGCTTCGGCGTAATCGATGATCAGGGTGGAGTCCATCAACACCGTGCCGTCGTCGCAGACCAGCGAGGGGGCTTTGACCACCGGGTTGATGCTGCGGAATTTCTCAAAGGTGCTGAACACCGAGAGTGATTGGTGCTCGAAGCGCAGGTCTAGCAGTTGCAGGGAGATGGCTACGCGGCGGACGTAGGGGGAGTCGAGCATTCCGATCAGTTTCATTTGGGGTCCTTTTGAGGTGCCGTGCCTCGGGCGGGTGGGGGCTCATCGTATCAAGGGTTAGGGATGTTGGTTGGGGCCTGCGCCGGCGGGGCGCTGCCTCTGTGCTCTTTGCTGAGGGTTGCTGGCCGGGGTCGCCCGGCGGCGACTCACTTTTCTTTGCTTCGCCAAAGAAAAGTAAGCAAAAGAAAGGCGACCCTGGTTGCTGCGTCCCTCCGCTTCGCTACGGGCAACCTGCGGTGCTCGGTTCAGGCGGGGTCTCGCTAAACTCGCCTTCGGCTCARACAACGCGATCCCTGATCCGCCTGAACCTCCGCTCCTCGGCGCATCCACAAGGGTAGGGGAGGAATACCAAATCCAAATACCGAAAACCACAAGGACTCGCCTAGGCGAGTCCTTGTTTTTCTTGGTTTGATTCTTTGTATGTTGTCTCCGCTCCCGATCCCGATTGCCCCGTCCTGGCTGGGCCGAGGAGCGCAGAGACAAGCGGATCAGGGCCGGCGTTGTCTGAGGTTCTATATTTGTTGTCAAACAGTTTTCGGCAGCAGCTTGGCCGGATCCCAGGGCTGACCCGTCTTCCAGACGGCAAACGCCACCCGCAACAGCTTTCGCCCGAGGATGACGAATGCCTCCGTTGTGGCAAAGCCCTTGGCACGC
>NZ_JBFUBY010000503.1:0-1300 GCF_056405515.1 Polaromonas sp. P1_G2 | reverse complement strand
ACACCTCGGGCAGCATCACTTCCCCGGCCGATATTTCGGTGCGTTCACGCTCCGGCCAGGTCGGCATGAGCCTGACCATTCCTCTCTACGCCGGCGGCGGCGTGCAGGCGCGCGTTCGCGAAGCCGTGGCCTTGAAGGGCAAAGCCGGGGAAGACCTGGAAGCGGCGCGCCGCCAGGCGGCAACCCAGGCGCGCCAGGCCTTCGCCGGCGTCGTCAACGGAACGGCGCAGGTCCAGGCGCTGGCTTCGGCCATCGCGTCCAGCAAAAGCTCGCTGGACGCCAACAAGATCGGCTACCTCGTCGGCACGCGCATCAACATGGACGTGCTCAACGCCGAGCAGCAGCTGTACGCGGCCCAGCGCGACTGGTACAAGGCGCGGGCCGAAACCTTGCTCCAGGGACTGCGCCTCAAAGCCGCGAACGCCACGCTGGACGAGGCCGATCTAAGCGTCATCAACGGGATGCTGGAAACCGGCCCGCTCTGAAGTTCAAGTCAGCAAATGGCCAGGTACTCCAATCTTCTCGCCGGCGATCCGGCGCCCTGGTTCCGGCAAAAATCCTTTGCGAACCCGCGCTATGCCCTGCATGCCGCGGCCGGCCGCTACATCGTGCTGTGCTTTTTTGGGAGCGCCGCGCATCCCCTGGCCCGGGCGGCCATCGACATGGCCTTGAAGCGGCCGGATATCTTCAACGACGCGCACTGCTCTTTTTTCGGCGTCAGCCTGGACCCCGGCGACGAACGCGAGCAGCGCGTCACCGACCGCTACCCCGGCTACCGCTTTCTCTGGGACTTTGACGCGCAGGTCAGTGCGCTTTATGGGGCGGTCCCGGTAGATGCGGACCTGGAACAAAAACGCGCGGGGACGCGCCGCCTGTGCTTTGTCCTGGACCCGACGCTCAGGGTGCTGAAGGTGCTGCCTCTCGGTGATACCGGCGACATCCTCGCGCTTTTGTCATACCTCGACGGGCTGCCGGCGCCCTCGTGTTTCGCGGGCATCGAATTACAGGCGCCCATCCTCGTGCTGCCCAATGTTTTTCCGCCGGAGTTTTGCCGCGAGCTCATCGCACTTTACGAAACCCATGGAGGCCGGGAGTCGGGTTTTATGCGCGAGGAGAACGGCAAAACCGTCCTGGCCCATGACCACGAACACAAGCGACGCGAAGACTACGACATCATCGATCCCGCCACCATGAAAGCGGCGCAAGCCTGGATTCACCGCCGGGTGGTTCCCGAGATCGCCAAGGTGCACCAGTTCAAGGCTACACGGATGGAGCGTTACATCATCGGTTGCTACAGGGC
>NZ_JBFUBY010000502.1:0-1322 GCF_056405515.1 Polaromonas sp. P1_G2 | reverse complement strand
CTTTGATGCCGAGCGGGTGCAGAAAGAGATCGATGCCCAGGTGCAGATTACGCAGGCTTTTGGCAAAGAAGCCTCAAAAGCCGTGGGCGACTACGCAGCCCAAAAGCTCAAGGATGCGGCTGCCCTGAGAAGTCAGGCCGATGCAGAATCCAATGATGAGCACAAGCGTGCATTGAATGCACAGGCCAAAGAGCTCGAAGAGAACTGGGGCGACAAAGGTGTGTTGCGTGTTGCGGCTCACGCGCTGATCGGCGGGCTGACGGGCGGGGCCAGTGGTGCCACCGGTGCAGCGGCAGGGACATTGACTGCGCCCACCGTAGCTCAAGCGCTTGCTGATGCGGGGATTGAGGGCACATTGGCACAGACGCTGACTGCGCTTGCTTCAACGGCTGTTGGTGCGGCTGTAGGCGGAATTGCCGGAGCGGGAGCAGCTGTCAACGAAGTGGTTAATAACTTCTTGAAGCACAGCACCTACTGGCGCAGCAGCCAGTGGGGTACTTTTAAAGAAGAATTAAAGCGTTGCAAGGCAACCTCAGGTTGCGATGTGAGTGGAGTGTATAAACACTGGACCGACCTTAGCAACCAGCAGCAGCGTGAGGCCATGAGCGGAATGGACGCGATGTTTGGCGCTGACCCTGATGCCGCTGGGGCGTCTGGCCGTCTATTCGGTGCTGCCGCCGCTGCCATGAACATGAATCCGGCAGATGTCTGTGATTCTGGAGACGCCAGGTGCTACAGCTTCGTCCAGCAGCAGAATAGTCAAGCAAGTGCGGTGTTTCGTTATGGCATCACGGTCGCCTATGCCAACGATCTGGTGGATATGGGTCGACGAGCCCAGAGCGGCGAAAAACCAGCAGCGGAAGCGGGGTCGGACGGAAAACGACCTGTGCGGACAGGGGACTATGAAGGCTCGAAAACAACGGTTGATGAAACACGCTTTGCGATGCGTGAAGTTGATGTGCCAGCAAAGCCTGGAACATTGCGAGGAGAGCCGGAAGCGCCAAAAGCCAACGCCAGCTCCGAGGACGTTCGTTCAATAAGCCGTCAGAACGAGGCCGCCGATACACTTTCAAAGCATGGCTACGATGTGGAGCGGTTACCCAATGACGGAGGTAGCAGTAAAACGAAACAGCCTGACTTGCGTGTCAACGGAGAAGTGGCAGATGTCTATTCGCCGAGAACGGGAAATGTGCAGACTATTCGGGAGGCTGTGGGTGCGAAAGTAAACCCGCAGAAGGGTAAGCATATTCGCCGAGAACGGGAAATGTGCAGACTATTCGGGAGGCTGTGGGTGCGAAAGTAAACCCGCAGAAGGGTAAGCA
>NZ_JBFUBY010000501.1:0-1350 GCF_056405515.1 Polaromonas sp. P1_G2 | reverse complement strand
CTACAAGATCGACCGGTTCGCACGGTCGCTGATCGATTTGCTCTCAATCCTTGAGCGCATCGAAAAAGCCGGCGCATGCTTTCAAAGCCTTACTGAGCCAGTAGACACGTCTACAGGCGCCGGTCGCATGATGATGCACATGCTCGGCGCATTCGCAGAGTTTGAGCGCGGAATCATTCGGGAGCGGTCCATAGCGGGACAGCAAGCCGCCATGCAACGCGGTGTGCACTGTGGCCGCAAACGCTCTCTCCCAAGCGACGTTGAGGCCGATATCGTCAAGCTGTACAGCATGCCGGGCAGTTGGTACACCCTAAATAGCCTGGCTATAGTGTTTGAGGTGCATCCGTCCACCGTTAAGAGAGCGGTGTATAGGGCTTTGAAGCCGGGGCATTCCAGCTTGCTGTAAACGCTTGCTAGAGGCTGGGCGGTGCACCGATCGCAAACTCTCTGGTTGCAACTGCCTTGGGGTCTTGATCGCCCTGCAACTGCTGCGCCACAATGGCCCAGCTCGCAACTTGGAGCATGTCGGCTTCACCGCCAGCCAGGTCCATGATGGTGTCGGCGAAAATCCTGCGCCAGTCTTCGCGCTCGTTGGCTTGCATGCTCATTCCTCAAAAAGTTGATCTGTGCTGGCGGCGACTGGTTCCGCAGTTGCGGTCAGTCGATCAGCGGGGTATTGAACTAAGAACTCGCGGGAGCGCTCTGCCGGTGCATCTAGCCATGCCTGGTAGGAGTCCTCATTCAGGATGACAACCATACGCTTGTCTTGGAGTTCGGGCGGGCGTTTGGGATCTGGCCGGTGCAGCTCTTTGAAAATCGGGTGAGCGTCGGCATTGATGGTGAGCATAGTGAACGAATTCAGCCATTCCCCGGAGGGCGACTTCCACGGCTGCCATAGGCCGGCGACCCCCAGAGTTTCACCGTCAGTTCGGGTAATTCGTGTGGGGACAAACCGACCGCTCCGCCAATCAGGTTCGTAGATCGCCTCGGCCGGAACAATGCAGTGCCTGGCTTTTGCCCAGGCATTCTTAAAACTCGCCAGCTCGTGCACGGTTTCGGCGCGGGCGTTATAGGTCCGTACGCCATATTTCAGCTCCTTGGCAAAGCCAGGCAGCATGCCGAAATGGGCCGCAATAACTTCTGCTTCGGGTACAGCTTCATCTCCCGATTCGCGTTCTGGTGGCCGTCTAATGATCGGGGCTGGCTGGGTAGGGTAGATGTGAGAGCCTCCGGGCGGTGGCGTCCAGGTGGGCGGCACCTTGAACCCCATACGTTCCAGCTTTTTCCGGGAATTTTCGGCTTGATAGTGGCTGCACATACTTGAATAGTACTGCTTAAACACTGTATGCT
>NZ_JBFUBY010000500.1:0-1352 GCF_056405515.1 Polaromonas sp. P1_G2 | reverse complement strand
CAGCAGGAAATCCTCATACCGGCTGGGCACATAAGGCAGGTAGACCAGCGGCATGCCGGCTTGCTCAGGTGTGCGGTCTTTCTTCCGGCCATTGCAGTGGCGGCAGGCGCTGACCAGATTGGTCCAGGAATAGGCCCCGCCCTTGCTCTGCGGAACGATGTGCTCGGCTTCGAGATCCTTTTCCAGGAACACCTGGGCGCAGTAGGCGCAGGTGCAGCGGTCGCGGCGCAGCAGCTTCGGCTTGGTGACCGCGGGCGCCACATCGTGAAGATTGCGGCGGGGCGCGCCGCGCAGCGCGACGATGGGGTGGATCACCAGGGTGGACTGCCGGCCGCGCGCGACATTCCAGCCGCCACGCAGTGTCACCAGCGGGCTTTCGCCTTGCTCCCAGGCGACGCCGCCGGTGGCGTAGTGCAGGGCAGCCTCTTCAGCCGTGATCCAGGCTTGGGGCGTCCCCTGGATGTCGAGCTGAAGAACGTGGTGCATCGTGGCCTCCTGAGTTGAATGAATGATTGAGTGATGGATGGTGCGGGCAGGGAATTTCGAAATCCCGGCCTGCCGGTTAAAAGCCGGCTGCTCTGCCTCTGAGCTACGCCCGCCCTATCCGCGGAAAATGGGGTGCAAGACCGGACTCGAACCGGTGACCCGCGGGGTCACATCCCGCTGCGCTGCCAACTGCGCCACATGCACCAGAAAAACTGGCTCCACGGCCTGGGATCGAACCAGGGACGACGCGATTAACAGTCGCGCGCTCTACCTGCTGAGCTACCGTGGAATGGAAAAGGAATCGCTCACCACTCACCGCATTCGCGCACGCGCTGGTCCAGCTCGCGCTCGTCGCGCGCCTGCCTGCGTGTGGGCTGGGCGTGGCCGAGCCGGGCGCGGCCGGCAGCGATGACGCCGCTCAGGAGTGTGCGAACAATGCGCTTGCGGGCTTGGGCGGGCCTCTTGGAGGCTGCTGTGTTTCTGGCTGTCATGGCAATCTCCTTGAGGTTGGTTGGTGTGGAAGAAGTGGTGCGCCTGGGCCGATTCGAACGGCCGACAAACCGGTGTAGAAAACCGTCGCTCTATCCGGGCTGAGCTACAGGCGCTAGAGGGAATCTGGAGGCGATGGTCAGATTCGAACTGACGTGTGCTGACGCAAGCGGATTTGCAATCCGCGCCCTTCGACCACTTGGGTACACCGCCGGAGATCATTGGCTGGCACGGGAAGAATCGAACTTCCAACCTTCGGTTTTGGAGACCGCTGCTCTGCCTGGTTGAGCTACGCACCAACAGGAATGCGCCCGGGGAATCCCGGCGTGGATACTGGCGGCCTGTACGGGAATCGAACCCGTGACCACATCCTGGAC
>NZ_JBFUBY010000499.1:0-1379 GCF_056405515.1 Polaromonas sp. P1_G2 | reverse complement strand
CCTCCTGGCTGTTGGACGTGGAGCCGCGAAGCGGCGTAGCATCCAACAGCCCGAGCATCTGCCGCGACGGCCAGCCTCGCTTGCCGCTAGACGGCCCGCATGAGACCTGCCGCGCGGCAGGTGCCGGGAGACCGCAACGGACCACAGGGTGAAGCGCCAGTGCTTGCCGGCCAGAGCGCCTGTCAGTGAGCGATCCGTACGATCTCCCAGCTCGGGTGAGGCTACACCAAATCGAGGAGATCGGCACATGCCCTTTCATGTTGGACTGGACTGGGGTGGTGCAAGCCATTCCGTCTGCATCATCGACGCAACCGGCCAGGTCATCGCGCGAGAGGAGGTCCGCCATGACGCGGTCGGTCTCGCCGCGCTGCTGGCGCGCCTGCGTGGGGTTGCCCCGCCGGCCGAGTTGCCCATTGCCATCGAGCGCCCTACCGGCCTGCTCGTCGATACGCTGGTCGAGGCCGGGCATCCGGTCGTGCCGATCCATCCAAATGTCGTCAAAGCCTGCCGCCCGCGCTACCGAGCTGCCGGCGGCAAGTCCGATTTCGGCGACGCCTACATGCTCGCTGACATCCTGCGCACCGACGGACATCGCTTCCGCCCGCTCRCCCCCGCCTCCGACGACATCCGCGCGTTGCGCGCGCTTGTGCGCGGTCGCGACGACCTGATCGCCCAGCGCACCGCACTCGCCAATCAGTTGCGTAGCCTGCTCGACAGCTTCTGGCCCGGCGCCACCTCGATCTTCGCTGCCATCGACAGCCCGATCGCAATCGCCTTCGCCCGTCGATATCCAACCCCCGACAGCGCCAGCCGCCTCGGCGAAAAACGCCTCGCCAGCTTCCTCGCCCAGCACCGCTATTGCGGTCGTCGCTCGCCCGTCGAACTCCTCGCCAGGCTGCGCGCAGCCCCTGCCGGCCTCACCCAGGAGGCCGAGACAGACGCCAAGGGCGAACTCGTCTGCGCACTCGCCACTATCCTCGACGCCCTCGTCTCCGAAATCACAAAGCTCTCCTCGCGCATCGAACATGCCGTCGCCCAGCTCCCCGACGGACAGATCGTCATGTCCTTCCCCCGCGCCGGCCGCATCTGCGCCGCCCAAATCCTCGCCGAACTCGGTGACGTGCGCGAACGCTTCCAAACCGAAGACCAACTCGCCGCCGAGGCCGGCGTCTGCCCCGTCACTCATGCTTCCGGCAAATCCCGCGGCGTCGTCTTCCGATGGGCCTGCAACCACCGGCTCCGACAAGCCATCATCTGCTTCGCCGACAACTCCAGGCACGCTTCCATCTGGGCCGCAGACATCTACAACCGCGCAAAAGCTCGTGGATGCAGGCACCAGCACGCTGCTAGAATCCTCGCGCGCGCTTGGATCCGTATCC
>NZ_JBFUBY010000498.1:0-1381 GCF_056405515.1 Polaromonas sp. P1_G2 | reverse complement strand
CCATGGTGGTGACCAGGCCGATCACTTCCACCACGTCGATGGCGAGGTTCTTGCCCGGCACCACCAGTGAGGTGTGGATGCCGGTCTGTATGCCGGTGCCGGCCAGGCCCAGGGCCTCTTCACTGGCCATGACGGTCCAGCCCATTTCCTCGGATGCGCTTTCCAGGCGCGCGGCCAGGGTCACGGTTTCGCCGACGGGAGTGACTTCCTTGTTCTGCTGCGTGCCGAGCTGGCACAGCGTGACGGCGCCGCTGTGGATTCCCACGCCCATGGCAAAGGGCGGCAGGGCGCGCGCGCTGAAGCGTTCATCCAGCCAGTCGCGGAATTCATGCGTGGCCAGCGCCATGGCCAGGGCGGCGGAAATCGCCCGGCGCGGAGCCGGCAGCGGCGAGCCCGTCATGGTGTCCGAAAACACCGCCATCAGGCCGTCGCCGATGAACTTGATGTGGCGGCCGCTGTTCTTCAGCACGGGTTCGGAGACGCGTTCGAAGTATTCGGTGAGCAATTGCGAAACTTCGGCGGCGCTGAGTTTTTCGGCGATGGACGTGAAGTTACGGATGCTGGCAACCAGCACCGTGGCGCTGGAAATTTCTTCGGTTTGCGCCGTGGCGGGAATGTCCACGGGGACCGAGTCGGGCCGATCGCCGCTGATGCGATTGGAGAAGGCCGCGCGCAGGCGCTGTTCGCCGGCGGCCACTTCCGAATCAATGGCTTCGCGCACCCGGGCTTTTTTCTTGAGCTGGGCATTGACGGCGTCCAGCAGCTCGGCGYGGCTGAAGGGCTTGGACAGGTAGTCGTCGGCGCCGGAGGTCATGCCGCGGCGCATGCTGTCGCGGTCGTCCAGCGCCGTGAGCAGCATGAAGGGGGTGTTGGCCATGTCGCGGTCGGCGCGCAGGGTGGCCAGCAGCTCGAAGCCGTTCATGCCGGGCATGCCGACGTCGGAGATGATCAGGTCCGGCCTGCTGGCGCGGGCCAGCGCCAGGCCTTGCACGCCGTCGGATGCGGCGGCGGTCTCAAAACCCTCGAGCTTGAGCAGGCGCACGATGTTGCTGCGGATGGCGTCGTCGTCTTCAACGATCAGAATCAGTGTCATGTTTGTCCCCGGGAGATGGGCAGGCTGACCGTGAACCGGGTGCCTGCGCCTGGCGTGCTCGCCACTTCGATTTTGCCGTGGTGCAGGTCGACGGCGTGCTTGACGATGGCCAGGCCCAGGCCCGAGCCCTGGCGGTTGCCGACGTTGGAGCCGCGGTGAAAGCTCTCGAACAGCCGCGGCAGGTCGGCGGTCGGGATGCCGATGCCTTCGTCGCTGACCTGCAGGACCAGCTCGTCCTTGTCACCGCCCAGCGTCAGCACCACCACGCTGCCCGGGGCGGAGTACTTG
>NZ_JBFUBY010000497.1:0-1391 GCF_056405515.1 Polaromonas sp. P1_G2 | reverse complement strand
GGCCACCCTCGTTGGTGACTGGCCATCTCGCTTTTTTTTGAATGCGGTTTTTTCCTACATGCCGCGATCCGGGTGCTCGCTATATTGGGCTGGCGATTTGATCCGATCGCACTCTCATTTGGAATGAGAAATTTCCGGCCCGGACCATCCGGGCTTTTTTTTGGGCGTCAGGCCGGAGCAGCCATGCAGGTTCACGGAAGTTGCCATTGCGGGGACATTCGCTACGAAGCCGAAGTGGCCCCCGAAGAGACGGCGATCTGCCATTGCACGGATTGCCAGAAGCTCACGGGTTCCGCTTACCGGGTCTCCGTGCCCGCAAGAGAGGGGTCATTCCAGCTCGTCGCGGGCGAGCCCAGAATCTATGTCAAAACCGGCGACAACGGTGCAAGGCGGGCCCAGGCCTTTTGCCCGCGATGCGGCTCGCCTCTCTATACCTACGCGGCCGATGATCCCGGGATTTACGGGCTGAGGGTGGGTTGCATCGCCGAGCGCGAAGCGCTGGTCCCGACGGTGCAGAAATGGTGCCGCTCAGCCTTGCGATGGACGGAAAACATTGCGGGCCTGGCAGGGCGGGAAGGGGATTAGGACGCCTGGGGCAGGGCGGGCTTACCCAATAGCATCACCAGCGCCCGCACCCCCGCAGCCACCTCGTCATCGCCGATCAGGCCCAGCCCGAAGGTCAGGCCGTTGTAGCGCAGCCGCCGCTGGCCGGAGCGGTCCAGCGCCTCAACCGCTATCCCCGCCTCGGTTGCCATCCTCGCCGTCTCATACGCTTCGAACTGCGGTGCGAGCATCGCGCTCACGTGCAGCCCGGCCGCCGACGGCAGCGGTATCAGGAGGCCTTCCGCATGCTGCTCGATGGCCTGTAGCAGGGTGTCGCGCCGCCCGGCATAGATGCGCTGCATGCGCCGCACATGCCGTGCGAGATGCCCTTCGCGGATAAACGCGGCCAATACCAGCTGGGTCAGCAAAGGCGGCGCGCCCTGGGTAGCGAGCAGCGCCGCAGCGAGCCGCTCGTGCGCCCAGGACGGCGCCACCACGAAGCCGACGCGCAGGGCAGGGAACATCACCTTCGAAAAAGTGCCGACATAAAACACCAGGCCCCGGTCGTCGAGCGAATGGAGGGCATCGAGCGGGCGGCCGCCGAAGCGGAATTCGCCGTCGTAGTCGTCCTCGATCACGACGGCCTGGTGTTGCCGCGCATGTTCAAGCAGTTGGGAGCGGCGGGCCAGGGACATCGCGGTACCGACCGGGAACTGGTGCGAGGGCGTGACGCAGATGACCCTGGCCTGCGGCGGCAGGCGGTCGACGCGCAAGCCTTCGTGATCGAGTGGGACGCGCTGCAGTTGCGCGCCGCGAAACGCCATGGCCGCGTGCAAGGGCGCATAGCC
>NZ_JBFUBY010000496.1:0-1405 GCF_056405515.1 Polaromonas sp. P1_G2 | reverse complement strand
GGCCGGCCGCATCGCCGGCAGCCGCTCGCTGTACCAGGGGCTGGACCCCATCGCCACACTGGACAGCACCGCCAAGGTCCAGTTGCTCGAAAAAGTGGAAAAATTCGCCAAGGCCAAGGACCCGCGCATCGTGCAGGTCATGGCCGGCCTGGCCAGCGAATACGACGTGGTGATGGTGGCGCGCGCCGACGGCACGCTGGCCGCCGACGTACGCCCGCTGGTGCGCCTGAGCGTGACCGTGATCGCCGAGCAAAAAGGCCGGCGCGAAGTCGGCTCGGGCGGCGGCGGCGGCCGTTTCGGCCTGGCCTATTTTGACGACGCGCAGATCGCCGAATATGTGAACGATGCGGTGAAAGCCGCGCTGACCAACCTCGACGCGCGCCCCGCGCCGGCCGGCGAGATGACGGTGGTGCTGGGCTCGGGCTGGCCCGGCATCCTGCTGCACGAAGCCATAGGCCACGGCCTGGAAGGCGACTTCAACCGCAAGGGTTCCAGCGCGTTTTCCGGCAAGATCGGCCAGCGCGTGGCGGCCAAGGGCGTCACGGTGCTGGACGACGGCACGATTGCCGACCGCCGCGGCTCGCTCAATGTCGACGATGAAGGCAACGCCAGCCAGCGCAACGTGCTGATCGAAGACGGCATCTTGAAGGGCTATATCCAGGATTCGCTGAATGCCCGCCTGATGAAGGTCAAGCCCACCGGCAACGGCCGGCGCGAAAGCTACGCCCACGTGCCCATGCCGCGCATGACCAACACCTACATGCTGGGCGGCGACAAGCAGCCCGAAGAAATCGTGGCCAGCATCAAGAAGGGCCTGTACGCCACCAACTTCGGCGGCGGCCAGGTCGACATCACCTCCGGCAAGTTCGTGTTTTCGGCGAGCGAGGCCTTCTGGGTCGAAAACGGCAAGATCCTCTACCCCGTCAAAGGCGCGACGATCGTCGGCAACGGCCCCGACGCGCTGACCCGCGTCACCATGATGGGCAACGACATGGCGCTCGACAGCGGCGTAGGCACCTGCGGCAAGGAAGGCCAGAGCGTGCCGGTGGGCGTGGGCCAGCCGACCCTGCGCATCGATGGACTGACCGTCGGCGGAACGGCCTGAAACGGGCTGATCCGGGGCTTTCCCCGGGCTTTTTGAGACCTGTGCTACATTCCACCTTATGAATTCCGCCAAGTTTTATTTTGGTTACTTTTGGTTCTCGAGCGCTTCCGGCGGTAGAGAGATCATGGCGTGACCCGATAAAACGCACCGAATCTCCAAAAAACCGCCGGCCCCCGGCGGTTTTTTTTTGCCCGCTTAGTTTGCTGAATGTTTGTACTGAAATCTGAATTGCCTGACTGACACCTAGAAAAGGAAGACTGCGATGAATGCCAAAGCCACCTCCGCCAGCGACAACTGGTA
>NZ_JBFUBY010000495.1:0-2314 GCF_056405515.1 Polaromonas sp. P1_G2 | reverse complement strand
GTGCTGGACACCGGCGCCGAGATGATGGTGGTGCTGGTTTTCCTGTGGGTGGCGCATGTGACAGGCCGGCGCATGTACCAGGCCCTGCGCATCAGCCTGGAGCTGCAGTTCGACCGCCAGCAGCTGATCAAGGCGCTGGAGGATCGGAAACGGGGGGTGGCGGACGCGGAGACGGTGAGGACGCGTTTTATCGCGAGCGCCGCGCATGAGCTGCGCCTGCCGGTGCATGCGCTGGGCCTGTATGCCGACTGGCTGACGAGGGAGCCGGAGTTCGCGGTGCAGATCGCGCGCAAGATCGGCGATTCGACGCACAAGATCGACGAGCTGTTCGAGTCGCTGTTCAGCCTGGCGGGGCTGGATCCGGCCTCGCTGAACGTGCACCCGCAGCCGGTGGACATGGCCGCCTTGATCCACACGCTGGCCGAAGAGCACATGCCGCTGGCGCGCGAAAAAGGCCTGCGCCTGCGCACCCGGACCGCCGCGGGCCGGGCACTGTCGGACCCGGTGCTGCTGACAAGGCTGGTGGGCAGCCTGCTGTCGAATGCCTTGCGCAACACGCACGGCGGCGGCGTGCTGCTGGCGGCGCGGCAGCGCCAGGGCCGCTGGCGCATAGAGCTGTGGGACACGGGCACGGGCATCGCGCATGAGCGACAGCAGACTTTTGTGCAGGGCATTCCGCAGCAAGGCACGGCCGAGGGCTTCGGCCTGGAGCTGGCGGCCATCTACCGGTTGAGCCAGGCGCTGGGGCATCCTGTGGGGATGGCTGCGCGCCAGGGCGGGGGGAGTGTTTTTTGGGTTGAGTTGGCAAGATATGAAGGCAACCCGCCGGGGAGCGGCCGGACGTAGCCTGGTCTTGCTCCCCGCGGCGCGCCCTCTGCTGAGGGTTGCTGGCCGGGGTTGCCGGCTACGGCGGGGTCTCGCGCAAACTCGCCTGCGGCTCAAACAAGCGCGATCCCTGATCCGCCTACGTCTGCGCTCCTCGGCCCAGCCAGGACGGGGCAATCGGGAACGGGGACAAAAGACAAAGAAGATAAATACAAACAAGGACTCGCCACGGCGAGTCCTTGTTTCTTAGGTATTGGTATTCAATTCCCCAACCCTTGTGGATGCGCCGAGGAGCGCAGGGCCAGACGGATCAGGGATCGCGTTGTTTGAGCCGAAGGCGAGTTTAGCGAGACCCCGGCTGGACCGAGCACCGCAGGTTGCCCGTAGCGAAGCGAAGGGACGCAGCAACCAGGGTCGCCTTTTCTTTTGCTTACTTTTCTTTTGGCGAAGCAAAAGAAAAGTGAGTAGCCGCCGGGCTACCCCCGGCCAGCAACCCTCAGCAGAGAAAACAGAAACCCGCCCGTCGGTCTACGCCTACAGAAAGCACCGCCGCCAAGCTCTGGCGCCGGGCGCGAGCCCCAGGGAAGATTCCCTCATCATGCCCAGCACCGCGGCGCCCGCTCCCGCCGACCCCTCCTTATCCGCATCCACCACCACATCGCCGTGGCCGCGCGTCCGCCGCTGGGTATTCCCCGCGCTGGGGATTGTGGTGCTGGGCCTGCTGGTGTCGCATGCGCACAAGGTGGACTGGGCCGGCGCCTGGCAGGCGCTGTGGCGTTATTCGCCGTGGCTGCTTCTGGGCGTACTGGGCCTGGCGACAGCCAGCCATGCGCTGTACGGCTGCTTCGACCTGATAGGCCGGCGCCACACGCGCCACACACTGCCGCGCCTGCAGACCTGGGCCATCGCGGTGACGAGTTATGCCTTCAACCTGAACCTGGGCTCGCTGGTGGGCGGCGTGGCGCTGCGGGCGCGGCTGTACACGCGGGCCGGCCTCGATGAAACGACCATCGCGCAGATCGTGGGCCTGAGCCTGGCGACCAACTGGCTGGGCTACGGACTGGTGGCGGGCAGCCTGTTTGCGAGCGGCGTCATCGCCCTGCCCAGCCAGGCGCACATAGGCGCAACGGCGCTGCGAACGCTGGGCGTGGCGATGGTGTTGCTGGCCATCGCCTACGTGGCAACCTGCGCCTTCGCGCGCGGGCGCGAGTGGCGTGTGCGGAGACGGCGGCTGACGCTGCCCTCCCCCGGGCTGGCATTGGTGCAGCTGCTGCTGTCGGCCGCCAACTGGGCGTTAATGGGCGCGGCCATGTTCTGGCTGCTGGGTGGCCAGGTGGAGTACGGCAAGGTGCTGGGTGTGCTGATGGCGGCCTCCATCGTGGGGGTGATCATGCCGATTCCGGGTGGGTTGGGGGTGCTGGAGGCGGTGTATCTGGCTTTGCTGTCCGGCAGTGTTCGGCAAGGGACGTTGATGGGGGCGGTATTGGCG
>NZ_JBFUBY010000494.1:0-1433 GCF_056405515.1 Polaromonas sp. P1_G2 | reverse complement strand
GGCTAGGGCAATGGCCACTGAAAAAATGGATTGAGGCCGAAAATGGATACGCCCATCTGTTCGATCTGCATCGCCAACTACAACGGCATGGAAATGATTGATGGCTGCCTGCGTTCAGTGATGGAGCAGAAAGGCCGGTTCGTGGTCGAAATTCTGATTCATGACGATGCATCCACCGACGGCTCAGTAGCCTATATCAGAGACCACTACCCGGAGGCGAGGCTGATTGTCAGCGAGAGAAACGTTGGCTTTTGCGTCGCCAACAATCGCATGGCAGCCGAGGCCAGCGGCGAGTACCTGCTATTGCTCAACAACGACGCCGTGCTTTATCCGGATGCCTTGCTGACCTTGCTCGCGGAGGCGACTCGCCTTGATCGACCCGCAATTCTCAGTCTGGCCCAGTATGAACTTGACAGCGGAGAACTGCTGGACATCGGTAGTTTCCTGGACCCTTTTCTCAATCCGATTCCAAACCGAAACCCGGATCGAAGTGAGGTTGGGATGGTGATGGGCGCCTGCCTGTGGATTCCGAGGGCCCTATGGCAGGAACTCGGCGGATTTCCGGAGTGGTTCGGCAGTATTGGTGAAGACCTATATCTTTGTTGCCGGGCGCGACTGGCGGGCTATCCTGTCCGCGCGCTCGGACAGTCGGGCTATGGACACCGAGTCGGAGCGAGTTTTGGTGGGGGCAAGGCCATGGCGGGACGCTTGGTCACAAACTACCGACGACGGGCGTTATCAGAACGGAACAAGACGTTCGTGATGATTCTTTGCTACCCTTTTTGGCTGTTAGTTGTCGTATTGCCTTTGCACCTAAGCAGTCTTTGCATTGAAGGCGTTGTGCTGACCGCGCTGAAACGCAGTCCCAGACCGTGGCGGGAAATATATGCCCCGATACCAGCTGCGTTGTGGCGAGTGCGAAAAAAGCTGCTGACTTTAAGGTATGAAATTCAGGAAAAGAGGAACAGTAGCACTGCGTCTTTTCTCCGTCCATTCCACTGGCTGCCCTGGAAGTTAAAAATGCTGTTCAAACATGGATTGCCTGCTATCAGATAAGAGCAATAGCCTTTGACTTTTAAATCGCCGTTCAAAGCTTCCCGGCAAGAGTGAGAAAATTTCTCAGATCACACTCTCTTGAATTCGGCTCAGATTTTTTCCGCGCTGATTTTATTAAGTCTGTCCCGCATACGCATACCTGCCGCATGCGCACTGTGCGTCGCGCGAATGCTTTCCGCCGCGCGYCCCCCAATAGATTGGCATAGTTGCCGATCCTGATGGAGACGGTGCATCCATTGGGCTGCATGTTGAATATCCGGTTCGGCCCAAAATTGWCCCTTCCAAAAAGGGTACTCACCTTTCCGGACTGGCACAAAGTGGTAATCAACCAAACAACTATTAAAGTAGTTCGTGAAATCCATGTTGCCAGAGTATCC
>NZ_JBFUBY010000493.1:0-1433 GCF_056405515.1 Polaromonas sp. P1_G2 | reverse complement strand
GTCCCAAGCACCCTCATCACCCTCATCACGCCCATCCAGCCCCGCAGGCCGGTGATGACGGCCACAACCACGAACTTGACAGCGTGCTGCAAGGCGTTACCGGCGGCGCGACCCGGGAGCCGGCGCTGATCCAGCCGCCGCCGGGGCATTRAGGGACGGCATTCAACCAGTCCGCAAAGGAAGATCATGAGGCGATTGATGCAGCACGTCCATTCGGCGCCCGGTGCGCTGGCCATGACACTGGCACTGGTGTTGGGCCTGAGTGCTTGCGGCAAGGAAAGCAGCGGCGGCGCGGCGGGTACGCCCGCAGGTGCTGCGCCGGCGGCTCCCGCGGCCGGCGCCTCCAGCCCGGCCAGCCCTGCCAGCGGCGTGACGACCAACGGCGGCCTGCCGGCCAGCCAGCTTGGCAGCATCGCCACGCCCGGCGGCAGCAAAAACAGCAGCCCGAACAACAGCACCGGCAACGCCGCGCGTTAGCGTTAGGGCGCGGCGTCGCCGCCGTGCGGTTTGCGCCGGTGGGCAAGCTTCTATAAGGTCGGGAGCTTTCCCCCTGCAGGAGACACCATGGCCGAAGTTCTCAAGGTTCGCTGTTGCATTGCCGGCGGCGGCCCGGCCGGCATGATGCTGGGCCTGCTGCTGGCGCGCGCCGGTGTGGATGTGCTGGTACTTGAAAAGCATGCCGACTTCCTGCGCGACTTTCGCGGCGACACGGTGCACCCGTCCACCCTTCAGGTGATCCACGAACTGGGCCTGCTGGGCAAATTCCTGGCGCGCCCGCATGACGAGGTCAGCGAGCTGCGCGCAGTGGTCGGCGACACGGAAGTGGTGCTGGCCAGCTTCAAGCGCCTGCGCATACGCTGCCAGTTCATCGCGATGATGCCGCAGTGGGAGTTTCTCGATTTCGTGCGCGACGAGGCAGAACTGTTTCCCGGCTTTCGCCTGCTGCAGAACGCCGAGGTCACCGGCGTGACCGAGGAGGGCGGCAGCGTCACGGGCGTGCGGGTCATGACGCCGAACGGTCCCTTGCAGGTGAGGGCGGACCTGGTCATAGGCGCCGACGGCCGGCGCTCGACGGTGCGCGCCTCCGCCGGGCTGGTGGTGCGCGACCTTGGCGCGCCCATCGACGTGCTGTGGATGCGCCTGCCCAAGCTGCCCGGCGACCCTTCCACCACGGGCGGGCGCATCACCACCGGCATCTTCCTGGCCATGATTGACCGCGGCAGCTACTGGCAGTGCGCCTATGTGATTCCCAAGGGCGGCATCGAGGCGGTGCGCGAACGCGGGCTGGAGGCCTTCAAGGCCGACATGGTGAAGGTGGCGCCGCTCTTCGCGGGCCGCATGGATGCGCTGGCGAGCTGGGACGACATCAAGCTGCTGAGCGTGACGGTGGACCGRCTGGAGCGCTGGTACAAGCCCGGCCTGCTGTGCATAGG
>NZ_JBFUBY010000492.1:0-1477 GCF_056405515.1 Polaromonas sp. P1_G2 | reverse complement strand
TCTTGAAGGCCAGCACCGGGTCTTCCACGGCGTCGAGCTTGTTCACCGCGAACACGATGGACGGCACGCGCAGCAGGTTGACCAGCAGCGAATGGCGGCGGGTTTGCTGCAGCAGTTCCAGCGCGGGGTTTTTCCAGTCGAGCTTGGTGGCATCGACCAGCACCACGGCGGCGTCGGCGCTCGAGGCGGCCGTCACCATGTTGCGGGTGTACTGCTCATGGCCGGGTGCGTCGCCGATGATGAACTTGCGGCTTTCGGTGGCGAAGTAGCGGTAGGCCACGTCGATGGTGATGCCCTGCTCGCGTTCTGCGGAAAGCCCGTCGGTCAGCAGGGCCAGGTCGGTCTCGCCGCCGCGCTGCACGCCGGCCAGGTGGTCCTGCAGCACCGCGCGGCTGTCCACCAGCAGGCGGCCGATCAGCGTGCTCTTGCCGTCGTCGACCGAGCCGCAGGTGATGAATTTCAGCGCCGGCTTCAGGTCGTTCTGGCCGGGAACCGTTACGAGCTTGGCGTCGCCGGCGATCAAATCAGTCGTGCTCATCAGAAATACCCATCTTTCTTGCGCTTTTCCATCGAAGCGTCGGAAGTTTTATCGTCCATGCGCGTGGCGCCGCGCTCGCTGACGTCGGCGGCCAGCGTTTCGATCACGATCTCAGCGGCCGTGGCGGCCGGGCTATCGACCGGGCAGGTGCAGGTGATGTCGCCCACGGTGCGAAAACGCACGGTCTTCTCGACCACCTGTTCACCGTCGCGCGCGGGCGTGAGGTCGGTCACCGGCACCAGCAGGCCCTTGCGTTCGACCACCTTGCGCTGGTGTGCGTAATAGAGCGACGGCAGGGCAATCTTCTCGCGCTCGATGTATTGCCAGACGTCGAGTTCGGTCCAGTTGGAAATCGGGAACACCCGGAAATGCTCGCCGGGCTGCAGCCGCGTGTTGAACAGCGTCCAGAGCTCAGGGCGCTGGGCCTTGGGCTGCCACTGGCCGAAGCTGTCGCGGTGCGAAAAGATGCGCTCCTTGGCGCGTGCCTTTTCCTCGTCGCGGCGRGCGCCGCCAATCAGCGCGTCAAAGCGGAATTCGTCAATCGCCTCCAGCAGCGTGACCGACTGGTGCACATTGCGCGATTCGCCGGGATGGGCCAGGCGCACGGTGCCGCGCTTCATCGAGTCTTCGACGTTGCGCACGATGAGTTCGGCGCCCAGTTCCTTCGCGCGCAGGTCGCGGAAGTCGGTCACTTCATGGAAGTTGTGGCCGGTGTCAATCATCAGCAGCGGGTAGGGGATGCGGCCCACGCCGAAGGCTTTTTCCGCGCACTTGAGCATCACCAGCGAGTCCTTGCCGCCCGAAAACAGCAGGGCCGGGCGCTCAAAGGCGGCGGCCACTTCACGCAGGATAAAGATGGTTTCTTCTTCCAGCGCATCGAGGTGGGAGTTGGACAGCCGCGCGATGGAGGTCGCCGGGTCGGCTGGCAGCAGGTGGGAG
>NZ_JBFUBY010000491.1:0-1480 GCF_056405515.1 Polaromonas sp. P1_G2 | reverse complement strand
TTCGTGCTTCGTGCCTATCGCACAAGCATAACGGATAGACCGACTGCTGGTCTATTGCCATGAAGCCGCTGCGCTGCGCCCGGAAATTTGAGGCGGGTAGCGGCATATGAGCCAACAACACCGAAAAGAAAGCCCACCGCTCTCGGGGAATAGCGGTGGGCTTTGACGCTCGGCACTCTGGAGGGGCGCGGGGCCGAGCTCAACTTGGGCAAACAACGTTCGCCAATTTTCAAGGTTCCATCAATGGGTAATACCAAGCGACGTGGATGTTGACTCATTGAGGGCTTCCCAAAGGGGCAGGAGTTTGATTCTATGTGGTGATTCCCAACAATGGAGGCATTGGATGGGCGCGCCCTTGGAAATTACACGAACGGACCACACGAGCGCTGAGTTGCGAGCGGTGGGCAACCGGTGCTCTGATGGCGCCCAAGTGCGCCGGATACTGGCGGTGGCCATGGTTCTGGAAGGCCGGCCACGGACCGAGGCAGCGGAGCTGAATGGGATGGACCGGCAGACCCTGCGCGATTGGGTACACCGCTATAACGATGGCGGGATCGCAGCCTTGCGGTCGCGTCGTGCCCCTGGGAAAGCTCCGGCCTTGACCAGCTTGCAGCGGGCGGAGCTGCTCGACCTGGTCCTGGCGGGGCCTGACCCTGCGCAGCATGGGGTGACCCGCTGGCGATGCGTGGACCTGCAGGCCGAGGTAGAGAGGCGATTTTTGGTGAAGGTGCATGTCGATACGATCGGCCGGTGGCTGCATGAGCTTGGCCTGACCCGCCTGCAACCACGTCCGTATCACCCGCGCAAGGATCCACAGGCCGAGGCGGATTTTAAAAAAACTTCGCCGATCTGGTCAAAGCGGCGCTCCCGGCGCATGTCAGCCACCACGCGATAGAAATCTGGTTCCAGGACGAGGCCCGCGTGGGCCAGAAAGGCGGCCATGCCTACATCTGGGCGCCGATCGGCTCCCGCCCGCCGATGGTGCGCGACAACCGCCACGTCTCTGCCTACATCTTCGGCGCCATCTGCCCAGCGCGCGCTGTCGGGGCCGCCCTGATCATGCCCTACGCCAACACCGAGGCGATGACCAAACACCTCCAGGAGATCAGCCTCGAAGTCGCTTCCGGGGCGCACGCCATACTGGTCTGCGACGGCGCAGGATGGCATCAGCAAGGCGGGGCGCTACGTATCCCCGACAACATCACCCTGTTGTCCCTACCGCCCTATTCACCAGAGCTGAACCCGATGGAAAACGTCTGGGCCTATCTCAGGCAAAACAAACTCTCCGCCCTCGTCTGGGACGCCTATGACGATATCCTCGACGCCTGCCAAAACGCATGGCGCTTTCTCGTCAACGATCCAGACCGTATCCGTTCCATCGGTTCCCGCAAATGGGCGAAGGTCAATGTCTAAATCGTCTGGTATAAATTGGCCGATATCCCTGAGCAAGTGCCGCGCCGCCAGGGGACCGACTTGTGGC
>NZ_JBFUBY010000490.1:0-1498 GCF_056405515.1 Polaromonas sp. P1_G2 | reverse complement strand
GGGAGATACCGCTCGTTGCCAGCGCCAGGGCCGCAAGTGCGATTTTGAATTTTGGGGAAGTCATGCCGTTTCCAGGGATCCGAAAGAAGAAGAGGAAGATATTTGCGGGGAAGAAAAATCAAGCCGCGGCGCCGAAAGCGAGGCGTCACCGGCCAGCGACTGCAGCAAGGCAATGCCTAGCGGCCATTCACCGTGGCCCGATTCAACGTTGATGTGCCCCGCGTCCTGCAGGCGCACAAACTCGCTGCCCCAGGCGCGGGCATACGCGCCGGCCAGGCGAACCGGACAGAAGGGATCGTTGCTGCTGGCCACCAGCACGCTGCGGTAAGGCAGCTTCTGGTAAGGCACGGGCGCGAAGTCGCTCAGGACGGCGCGGCGTTCCGGGTCGGCCGGCGCCACCAGCAAGGCGCCCTGTATGCGGTCGACCGCTTCAGGCGGCAGATGCGCCGTCGCGATGCAGCCCAGGCTGTGCGCGACGATGACCACCGGCTCCTTCTGCAACTGGATGGTGTTGGCGATAGCCGCCACCCAGGCCTTGCGCGAAGGCGTGATCCAGTCGTCCTGCCGCACGCGCACCGCATTGCCCAGGCGTTCGGCCCACAGGCTTTGCCAGTGGCCGGGACCGGAGTCGCGCCAGCCAGGAACGATGATGAAGCGCACTTCGCGTGAATCCGTCGGCTTGATTACTTATTAGGCTGCGGCGTGATGCGCAGGTAAGGCTTCACGGCCTTGAAACCCTTGGGGAAACGCTGTGCCAGTTCGGCCGGGTCTTGCAGGCTGGGCACGATGATCACGTCGTCGCCGTCCTTCCAGTTCACCGGCGTCGCCACCTTGTAGCCATCGGTCAGCTGCAGCGAGTCGATGACACGCAGGATTTCGTCAAAGTTGCGGCCCGTGCTGGCGGGATAGGTGAAGGTCGTGCGGATGGCCTTCTTCGGGTCGATGATGAACACGCTGCGCACGGTGGCCGTGGGGCCGGTGCTCAAGGCGTTCGGGTGAATCATGTCGTAGAGGCCGGCCACCTTGCGGTCGGCATCGGCCAGGATGGGGAAGTTCACCGTGGTGTTCTGCGTCTCGTTGATGTCGTTGACCCATTTGCCATGGGATTCCAGCGGATCGACGCTGACCGCGATGGGCTTGACGTTGCGCTTGGCGAATTCACCGCTCAGCGCAGCGGTCTTGCCGAGCTCGGTGGTGCAGACGGGAGTGAAATCAGCGGGATGCGAAAACAGCACAACCCATGAGTCGCCGGCCCATTCATGGAAGGAAATCTTGCCTGCGGTGGAGTCCTGGGTGAAGTCGGGGGCGATGTCGCCGAGTCTGAGGGTGGCCATGGTTTGCTCCTTGAGGTTGCTTGATCAAAGCATTGTGGGGAGCAGACGTTAAAACTCAAAAGAATATATTGCTCTTAATTTATTTGGATTTGTGCATAACGGAGGAGATTTGGTCTTGTTCTGACAGGGGTACTTTGCTGAGAGTTGCCGGCCGGGGATTGCCC
>NZ_JBFUBY010000489.1:0-1514 GCF_056405515.1 Polaromonas sp. P1_G2 | reverse complement strand
CCAGAACGCGTATGCCCTCGGGCATGACCTCCTTGCCGATGCCGTCGCCCGCGATGACTGCGATTTTCTTTTTTCCGGTGAGCTTGTTCATGAGGGTCCTTTGGGTATGTTGATCAGGGTTTGAAAAAATCGAGTGCCTGCGCCAACAGCAATGCCGGCGCTTCTTCGGCAATGTAGTGCCCGCATGGCAGGCTCATGCCCGACACATCCTGCGCGCGCTCGCGCCAGAGATCGAGCACCTTGAAGCATTGGCCCACCGTGCCGTGCTCGCCCCACAGCACGTGCAGCGGCTGCACCAACCGCAGGCCTGCTGCGACGTCGGCGCGGTCATGGACCAGATCGATCGTGGCGGAGGCCCGGTAGTCTTCGCAAATGCTCGCAGCAGTGCCGGGGATCTGCGCGCAACGCTCGTACTCGGCCAGTGCGGCGGGCGCAAATGCGGCAAGGCCGGCATGGCGCTTGCCCATCACGCCGCGCACGTAGCGCACAGGGTCGGACTCTATCAATGCTTCCGGCAAGGGCGGAGGCTGGATCAGGAAGAACCAGTGCCAGTAAGCGCGCGCAAAGGCATCCGAGGCGGCCTCGTACATGGCAAGGGTGGGCGCGATGTCCAGCAGCATCAGGCGCTGCACCGCATCCGGATGGTCGGCCGCCAGCCGGTGTGCTACCCGCGCGCCGCGGTCATGGGCCAGCACCTGGAAGCGCGAAAATCCGCAGGCGCTCATGACGGCCATGGCGTCCTGCGCCATGGCGCGTTTTGAATAGGCCTGGTGATCCGCGTCACTCGCAACCCGGGCCGAATCCCCGTAGCCGCGCAGGTCCATCATGACCACAGTGAACACCTTGGCCAGTTCACCGGCCACCGCATGCCACATCGCATGGGTTTGCGGATGGCCGTGCAGCAGCAGCAAGGGCGCGCCGCTGCCGCCTTGTACGACGCGCAGCCTGCCGGCGGGCCCTTGTACGTCGCGTGAGGAAAATCCTTCGAACATCGATCAGCCTTGATTCTGGTGGGTGCAGTTGCGGCCTGCCCGTCTGCCCACCCCTGTGTATTTACCTGGGACTGATTTTGTAGAAGATGCCGCCATGATTCAAGCAATAATCAAGCAATCAATTATTTCCTTTAAGGCATGAATGGATCGCAGCGATCTTGAACTGGTGCTGGCCGTACGCGACGGCGGCAGCCTCACCGCAGCCGCGCTCAGCCTGGACGTGGCGCCGCCGGTGGTGACCAAACGCCTCGCCGCGCTGGAGGCCCAGCTGGGGCAACGCCTGTTCCAGCGCACCACACGGCGTGTCAGCCCCACGGCCGAAGGGGAAACCGTGTGCGAGCGCGCGCAGGTCCTGCTACAGGGTTTTATGGCGCTTGAATCGGAACTGCAGGAACGCAAGGCCGAACCCACCGGGTTGATCCGCCTGGCCGCTACCTTCGGTTTTGGGCGACTCTGGCTAGGGCCAGCGCTGGCCGCCTTCCAGGAACGTTATCCGCGCATCGAAATCCAGCTGCAACTGAC
>NZ_JBFUBY010000488.1:0-1524 GCF_056405515.1 Polaromonas sp. P1_G2 | reverse complement strand
GTGTAGGACGTATTGGCCGTCGCATTCGCTACCTGGAACGAGGTGTAGTTGAAGCTGATGCTGCCCGGGGGGGTGGTCAGCAGACACAGCGAGTTGTTGTTGATGGTGACCGGGAAGGTGCCATTCGACAGGTTGCCGGTGCCGCAACCTGTACCCAGGGAGTTGCACAGCCTCATGGTCACTGTGTCGGTAAAGAGGCCGGCGTTCTTGTTCTGGACGGCGGGGATGGTGGTGTAGTAGGTCTGGGTATGGGTGGCGAACAAGGTGGCGGCAGTGCCGAAATTGACGGTGCCGGTAAAGTCCAGCGCTGTGCTATTGCCCCACCGCTGGGTGAGGCCCGCGTCACGGTAGAGGTTGTAGTTCATCCTGGCTGCGCCTGTTCCTCCTGCTCCATTGAACGCCCGGTTGAAGCCGCCGCTTTCATGCAGGCCGTCGTCCGAGGTCAGGGTGTAGGCGAACGTGATAGCGTCGCCCGCTGTCCGGCTGCAGCTCACCGTAAAGCTTCCGGTGCCGTTGGTCGGGTTGGGATCGTTTTCGAAATAGTAAGCCGTGAAACCGGAAGACGATACGTTGCAAACAATGGCGGCCTGGGCCCGCAGTGCGCAAATGCATAGCAAGGCTATCAGGACGCTGCGCAATGCGTAAGAAGCACTCATCGATTGACTCCGTTGCATCTGCCCAGGCTGTTGCCAGACACGACGACTTTCAGGTAGTGATAGTAACGTCTTGTAGCAGTATGGTGAATGGTGCTGCATTGCGCTGAATCGCGCTGCTTTCATGAACTCAGGCGCTGAGAATTCGTGACAAAAGTCACACTGTGACGGGGGAGGCAAGCGGCTTGGCCGCTTGCATAAACAAGAAAAAAAGAGGACTGCGAGGTCAATACGTCACGGTCAGGGTGCGCGGCGCCGCGCTGGTACAAATACCCCCTCCGCAAGTGCCGGACTGGCCCGCAGCAATGGTGCCGTTGATGGTGAAATTCTGCGGGAAGCCGGTGCCTGTCTGGCCTCCAGGATTGCTCAGCGCCAGGCTGTAATTGAGGCCGAGCAGGTTTCCCGCCGTCGCATCCAGGGCCATCGTGTAGGGCTCGCCAATGGTGCAGCGCACGGCATAGGCTGTACTGGCCGTGGCGGGAGTCGGCTGGAACGAGGTGTAGTTGAACACGATGTTCCCGGGTGGCGTGCTGAGCAGGCAGATGGACTGGTTGTTGATGCTCACGGGGAAGGTGGGAAAGACGTCCGTGTTGTTGTTGGGGCCGTTGTCGTAGCGCAGGCGCATGGTCACGGTGTCGGTGAAGATCTTGGCGTTCTTGTTGAGCCCGGCGGCAATGCGGCTGTAAAAGACATGCGTGACGCTGGCCGTCAGGGCGCTGCCGAAGGTGATCGTTCCCGCGAAGTCGGTGGCATTGGTATAGCCCCATTCCCCGTTCCCGGGCGCCGTTCTGAAAAGGTCGTAGGCGATCTGGTTGGCCGCGCCGGTGCCGTTCACCGCCTGGTTGGTGCTTCCGGCGCCGGGGTTGAAACC
>NZ_JBFUBY010000487.1:0-1524 GCF_056405515.1 Polaromonas sp. P1_G2 | reverse complement strand
CTCCCTTGCTGGCCTTGCCAGCTTCCACGCCCGGTTTGTCCCGGGCTTTTTTTTGGCCGCGCGGAGCGCTCAGAGGGCCAAACCGCCAGGCGCAAAAAAACCGGGCTTGGCCCGGTTCCCGGTGACCGCCTCCCAGGGCGCGGCCCGAACCTCACTCAGCCTTGATGCCCGCCGTCTTGATGGTCTTGGCCCAGAAGGCCGTTTCCTTTTTGACCAGGGCATCCAGCGCGGCGGGCGGCTGGTAGCGCAGTTCGACGCCGGCGCCGTCGGCGCGGGTTTTGGTTTCAGGCAATTCAAGGGCGGCCTTGATCTGGCCGCTGAGCTTGCCCACCACGTCGGCGGGCGTTCCCGCGGGGGCAAAGATGCCGACCCAGGCTTCCAGCTCGAAGCCTTTCAGGCCGGCTTCGGTGGCAGTCGGAACGGCGGGCAGTGCGGGGTGGCGGGTTTTCCCGGCCACGGCCAGGCCCTTGAGCTTGCCGGTCTGCACATGGCCCATCACCGACGGCGGCGTGGTGATGAAGACCTGCACCTGGCCCGACAGCACGTCCTGCAGCGCCGGGCCGGAGCCGCGGTAGGGAATGTGCACCATGCTGGTCTGCGTCTGCAGCTTGAACATCTCGGTGCCGATGTGCGAGAGCGAGCCGTTGCCCTGGCTCGCATAACTGAGCTTGCCGGGATTGGCCTTGAGGTAAGTGATGAACTCGCCCAGGTTGTTCACCGGGACGGACGGGTGGACGGTGATCACATTGGTGGCCACCGTGATCAGCGCGACCGGCACGAAATCCTTTTGCGCCCAAGGCAGCTTGGGCGTGAGGGCCGGGTTGCCGACATGGTAGGCCGAGTAGGAATTGAGCAGCGTGTAGCCGTCGGGGTTGGCGCGTGCCACGAATTGGTAGGCCACGTTGCCGCTGCCGCCGCCGCGGTTGTCCACGACCACGGCCTGGCTGGTGACCTTGGCCAGCGAGTCCGAGAGGATGCGCGCCGAGGCATCGACAAAACCGCCCGGCGGGTTGGGCACCACCAGCGTGATGGGCTTGCTGGGATAGGCCTGGGCCCATGCGGCGCTACTGACGACAGCTGCAAGCAGGGCCGCGCCCGTGCCGGCAAGCAGCCGGCGCAGGGTGGACGTTGGGGGAAAAGCGTTCATGGTCAGCCTCCTTGTTGTGATGATTGATATCGATGAATAGCGATGAATGGTGAATGACTAACGGCCAGTCACCCACAATAATTAATAGCGGCCCGACAGCAGCGTACCGGCATTCGGCGCGCGCCGCTCGAGCCCCAGGCTTTTCAGCAGCGCGTAGGTGGTGCAGACCGCGCTGGACACCACGGGCAGGCCGCTGGCTGCCTCGATCAGCGGCACCGAAGCCAGCGAAGGCATCTGCACGCAGGCCGAGGCCACGATGGCGTCGGCGCCTTTGACGTTGAGCTGCTTCCACAACTCTGCCGGCGCTTTTGGGTCGCGCGCGCCCACGGCCAGGTTGTCGTGGATCTCGAGCGAAACGCTGTCGATCACTTCAATGC
>NZ_JBFUBY010000486.1:0-1526 GCF_056405515.1 Polaromonas sp. P1_G2 | reverse complement strand
GCAGAAGGCCGCGCTGGAGGGCTTTTCCTACGGCGCGCCCACCGAACGCGAGGTCGAGCTGGCCGAAGAAATCGTGCGGCTGGTGCCCTCGCTCGAAATGGTRCGGCTGGTGAGTTCCGGCACTGAAGCGGCCATGAGCGCCATCCGCCTGGCGCGCGGCGCCACAGGGCGCAGCAAGATCATCAAATTCGAGGGCTGCTACCACGGCCATGCCGACGCCCTGCTGGTCAAGGCCGGCTCCGGCCTGGCCACCTTCGGCAACCCGACCAGCGCCGGCGTGCCGCCCGAAGTGGTGCAGCACACCCTGGTGCTCGAATACAACCACATCGCCCAGCTCGAAGAAGCCTTTGCCCTGCACGGCAAGGATATCGCCTGCCTGATGATCGAGCCCATCGCCGGCAACATGAATTTCGTGCGCGCCAGCCTGCCCTTCATGAAACGTTGCCGCGAACTGTGCACGCAGCACGGCGCGCTGCTGGTATTCGACGAAGTCATGACCGGTTTTCGCGTGGCCCTGGGCGGCGCGCAAAGCGTCTATGCCCGCGGCATTCCCGGCTTCAAGCCCGACATGACGGTCATGGGCAAGGTCATTGGCGGCGGCATGCCGCTGGCGGCCTTTGGCGGCACCCGCGCCGTGATGGAACAACTCGCCCCCCTGGGCCCGGTCTACCAGGCCGGCACGCTCTCCGGCAACCCGGTCGCCACCGCCTGCGGCCTGGCCACCCTGCGCGAGATCTCGAAACCGGGTTTTTACGAAGCCTTGGGCGAACGCACCCGCAGCCTGGTCGCCGGCCTCACGCAGGCGGCAGCCAAGGCCGGTGTGCCGTTTAGCGGCGACAGCGAAGGCGGCATGTTCGGCTTTTTCCTGCTGGGGCAATTGCCGCAGAACTACGCCACGGTGATGACCACCGACGGGGCGTCGTTCAATCGCTTCTTCCATGCGATGCTGGACAGCGGGGTTTATTACGCGCCTGCGTTGTATGAAGCCGGGTTTGTCAGCTCGGCTCATACCGCTGGGGATATTGAGGCTACTGTGGAAGCGGCTGATCGGTTTTTTGCTGCTTCCTAGGTTGTTCTAGCGGTTGGGTTCTCTTCTGAGTCCTGTTGGCCGGGGGTTGCCCGGCGGCAAGTAACTTTCTTTTGCTTCGCCAAAAGAAAGTCACCAAAGAAAAGGCGACCCGCAGTCTGGGTCCCCTGCGCTTCGCTACGGGGCAACCTGCGGTGCTCGAGCCAAGCGGGGTCCGGCTAAACTCGCTTCGCTCAGACAACGCCGGCCCTGATCCGCTTGTCTCTGCGCTCCTCGGCCCAGCCAGGACGGGGCAATCGGGARCGGGRACAGAAGACAAATACCAAAGAAACAAACCAAGACAAACAAGGACWCGCCRWGGCGWGTCCTTGTTTCTTCTGTATTCGGTATTGGTGTTCCTTCCCCACCCCTTGTGGATGCGCCGAGGAGCGCAGGGCCAGACGGATCAGGGATCGCGTTGTTTGAGCCGAAGGCGAGTTTAGCGAGACCCCGTCTGGAC
>NZ_JBFUBY010000485.1:0-1551 GCF_056405515.1 Polaromonas sp. P1_G2 | reverse complement strand
GGGCCAAGCGCGCGGCGACTTCGCCAAAACGTTTCGCGTCCGCCAACAACTGTTCGGCCGGCAGGTCGGCCACGTAGTTGTAAATGAACAGCAGGTTGTTGTGCGTCAGGACGTTATCCGGATCAATCTCAAGTGCCCGGTGCAGGGTTTTCACTGCCTCGGCAAGGCGGCCCATATCTTTCAGGATACCGCCGAGATTCGCGTAGGCATCAGTGTAATCGGGCTTGATTTTGATGGCGCGCTTAATGCTCGCGATAGATTCGGCGAGTCTGTTGGTGCGGCTAAAAAGCATGCCGAGGTTGTTGTGGGCTTGAGCAAGCTCCGGGTTGATTTCCAGTGCCCGAAAAAAACTTGCCTCGGCCAACTCGAGTTTGTCGAGTTGCTCCAATACGCTACCGTAGTTGGAGTGCGCGATGGCGGAATCGGGGGCGATGTCCAGCGCCTGACGATAGCTTTGTGCCGCGGCATCAATTTGCCCGAGTGCCTGCAACACGCTGCCAATATTCACATGCGCTTCCGCGAACTTGGGTCGAAGGGACAATGCTTTTTGAAAACAAACCAAGGCGGCGTCCATGTTCTGCCGTCTCCGCATGACGAGGCCCAGGTTGTTATGTGCTTCCGCCGAGCCAGATTCGATCTCAAGGGTGCGACGGATGCACTTTTCCGCGGAATCAAGGTGTCCGAGCTCCAGCAAGGCGACACCCTGGTTCAGGTTGGCCTCGGCGTTGTCGGGCTCAATTTCCAATGCGCGGCGGTAGCTGGTGATGGCCTCCCTCAGCTGGCCTTGGTCTCCTTGTGTATTACCGAGCCGAACCAGTGCCGCTGCGTCGTCGGGTCCGGCTTCCACCGACCGGCGGTAGCTGTCAAGCGCTTCCTCAATCTGCCCAAGGGCTTTCAGGGCATCACCGAGGTTCATCTGCGTTGCCGCGTTCGTGGGATCCGCCTCGGACGCACGCCGGAAGTAGGGAGCGGCCATATCGGCCTTCCCTTCGCGAAGCAAGATGCTGCCGAGGTTGTTGCAAGCAGCTATGTGATCCGGCTTGATGGCCAGGGCCTGGCGATAGAGCGCTTTTGCATGATCGAGCCGCTCGAGATTCTGCTCGGCGAGGCCTTGATGGAAATAGGCCTCGACTTGATCGGACTCAAGCCCAAGCGCCAACTCAAGCGCGGCGTGGGCATCCGCAAAATCAGGCTTGATCGCCAGGGCCTGCCGGTAGGCCGCGACGGCGGCTTCTGGTGCTCCAAGGCGTAGATGGGCGTTGCCGATGTTGAAATGCGCAGCGGCCGAATCCGGTTTGTGCTTGATGGCCTCCAGATAGGCGTCCAATGCATTCTGAGCGTCGCCGCGGTCCAGCAGAATGTTGCCGCGGTTGAAATGGGCCCGCGCGAGCGTCGGCGCCAGCCTGACAGCCGATTCGTAGCAGCTTAAAGCCTCGTTAATTTGGCCCTGTTGCTCGAGCAACAGGCCCTTGTCCAGCCACTGCCCGGCTTCCAGGCCGGAACCTGAAGCCGCGTCGCTGGTAGATTTTGGGGGGATGCTTATGCGTGACG
>NZ_JBFUBY010000484.1:0-1561 GCF_056405515.1 Polaromonas sp. P1_G2 | reverse complement strand
GATCGCGATCGAGACTTCCAGGTCCTGGCCGGTGCTGATGCCGCCCAGCACGCCGCCGGCATTGTTCGACAGGAAACCTTCAGGCGTCAGCGAATCGCCATGCGTGGTGCCGCGCTGCGTGACACTGGCGAAACCGGCGCCGATTTCCACACCCTTGACCGCATTGATGCCCATCATGGCAAAGGCGATGTCGGCGTCCAGCTTGTCATACAGCGGCTCGCCCAGGCCGACCGGCACGCCGGAAGCCGTGACGCGTATGCGCGCGCCGCAGGAGTCGCCGGCCTTGCGCAAGGCGTCCATATAGTTTTCAAGCTTTGACACATCGGCCACCGGCGCAAAGAACGGGTTGTTCGGCACGTGCTCCCACGATTCGAACAGAATGACTTCATCGCCCACCTGCGTCATGCAGCCGCGAAACACCGTGCCGTACTTTTCAAACAACCATTTTTTGGCGACGGCGCCAGCCGCCACCGTGGGCGCCGTCAGCCGCGCCGAGGAGCGGCCGCCGCCGCGCGGGTCGCGCAGGCCGTATTTGTGCAGGTAGCTGTAGTCGGCATGGCCGGGGCGGAAGGTCTCCAGGATGTTGCTGTAGTCCTTGCTGCGCTGGTCGGTGTTGCGGATCAGCAGGCAGATCGGCGTGCCGGTGGTCTTGCCCTGGTAAACGCCGGAGAGTATCTCGACGGCATCAGGCTCGTTGCGCTGCGTTACGTGGCGGCTGGTGCCCGGGCGGCGGCGGTCCAGCTCAACCTGGATGTCGGCTTCACTTAAATCCATGCCCGGCGGGCAGCCGTCAATCACGCAGCCAATGGCCGGGCCGTGGGATTCACCAAAATTGGTGACTGCGAATAGGGTTCCTAAAGTATTGCCGCTCATAGGAGGGGATTATCCCAGACCACGGATCGTCCCTTGGGCGGGGCTGATACAGGCTCTGGAACACTTCCTGCTTGCTGCACCGCACCAATCCTGAGTTGGATGTCTTGATGGAACAGGAGCACCCCATGCTGGACCGCACCGCAACCAAGTTTTCCCACGTCAAGCCCGGTGACACGCAGTTTGTTTCCGGCGGTTTGCGCGATTTCTTCCTGTACCGTGACCTCGGCATTGCCGACGCGACCAACGGCAAGGTGATCGCGCACCTTGTCAAGGCGAACATGGCACCAGAAACAGGCACGGGATGGCACCGCCATGAGGCGGACTTCCAGATCGTGATCATGGTCAAGGGCTGGGCGCGCTTTATGTACGAAGACAAGGAAACCCTGGTCGAGGCCGGCGACGTGGTGCACCAGCGCCCGGGCATCAAACACTTCCTGTTCGACTACTCCCCCGACATGGAATACCTGGAAATCGTCGGGCCGGCGGATTTCAAATCAATCGACGTAGACCCCGTCTGCGAGATCCCTCCCCCCACACCCTGGGAGTAGGCAACCGCCACCACCCGGAACCCGTTCCCGAATCCGTTCCCGATTGCCCCTTGTGGATGCGCCGAGGAGCGGAGGTTCAGGCGGATCAGGGATCGCGTTGTTTGAGCCGAAGGCGAGTTTAGCGAGACCCCGCCTGAACC
>NZ_JBFUBY010000483.1:0-1562 GCF_056405515.1 Polaromonas sp. P1_G2 | reverse complement strand
TCAGTTCGGCGTCATCGATGACGGGGGCCGGCGGCGGCGCGGCCACCTCAGGCTGGACTTCTTCGGCGGGCAGGTCCGAGCCGTCGTCGCGTTTGACGAAGGTGCGTTTTTTGCGGACTTCCACCTGGATGGTGCGCGCCTTGCCGGTGGCATCGGCTTGCTTGATTTCGCTGGTGGACTTCTTCACCAGCGTGATTTTTTTGCGCTCGGCCGTGACAGTGCCATGGCTGGCCTGCAAATAGCCCAGGAGCTTTTGCTTGTCCGCCTCGGACAGGGGGTCGCTGGCTTGCGCCTTGGCGACGCCCGCGCTGGTCAATTGCTCGATCAGCGTGGCGGGAGATTTATTGAGTTCAGCTGCGAATTCAGCGACGGTAGTGGTACTGGRCATATGTTTTTTTCCTGCAGGCCTTTCATGATCATTGCTCTTGGGCCGCTGCGGGTGCAGGGGTGTCAGCGGCAGCGGGCTCATCGGTAAACCAATGCGCGCGAGCGGTCATGATCAGGGCTTTGGCCTCGTCCGAAGACTGGCCGGTGATATCGGTGAGTTCGTCCACAGCCAGGTCGGCCAGGTCGTCGCGGGTGGTGATGCCCGCTTCGGTCAATTTGGCGATCAGCTCTGGCGTGAGGCCTTCGACGTCGCGCAGGTTCTGCGAAACGCCCTCGGCATTTTCTTCCTTGGCGATTTCCATCGTCAGGAGCGCGTCTTTGGCGCGCGTGCGCAGCTCATTGACGGTGTCTTCGTCGAAGGATTCGATCTCGAGCATTTCCTGCAGCGGAACATAGGCCACTTCTTCGAGGCTGGTGAAGCCTTCGGAGATCAGGATGTCGGCGATTTCCTCGTCCACGTCGAGCTTTTCCATGAAAAGCTTGCGGCTGGTGTCGGTCTCGCTCGCCTGCTTCTGGGCGGACTCGTCGGCCGTCATGATGTTGATCTTCCAGCCGGTCAGCTCGGCGGCAAGGCGCACGTTCTGGCCGCCGCGGCCGATCGAAATCGCCAGGTTTTCCTCATCAACGACAACGTCCATGGCATGGCGCTCTTCATCCACCACGATGGACGACACGTTGGCCGGGGCCAGCGCGCCAATGACGAACTGGGCCGGGTCTTCGCTCCACAGCACGATGTCGACACGTTCACCGGCGAGCTCGTTGGTCACGCCGTTGACGCGGGTGCCGCGCACGCCGACGCAGGTGCCGATGGGGTCGACGCGCTTGTCATGCGACAGCACGGCGATCTTGGCGCGCGAACCGGGGTCACGGGCGCAGGATTTGATCTCCAGCAGGCCTTGCTCGATTTCAGGCACTTCCTGGCGAAACAGCTCGATCATGTACTCGGGCGCGGTGCGCGAGAGGATGATGGGCGCGCCGCGCAGGGTCGTGTCCACTTCCATGATCATGGCGCGGACGCGGTCGCCGGAACGCAGGTTTTCCTTGGGGATCATGTCACCGCGGCGCAGGCGCCCTTCGACGCGGCCGGATTCGACGATGATGTCGCCCTTGTCCATGCGCTTGACGGTGCCGACGAAAATCTTGTCGCCGCGCGACATGAAGTCGTTGAGCAGCAT
>NZ_JBFUBY010000482.1:0-1580 GCF_056405515.1 Polaromonas sp. P1_G2 | reverse complement strand
GGGCTACCCCGGCCAGCAGAACTCAGAAGAGCACACCGCCGGGGAACAAGCACTGATTTAAATCGAACCAAGGTCTTGAATAGCATCCACCACCATACTCGTCCCCACAGCAATCAGCAGAATGTCAGTGGCAACCCGCACATATTTATGCCCTGCTGGCGGCGCACCCAACTGCACCACCACAGCCGAAGGCACGGGATAGAACACGACGTCGCGAGGGAGCGGCTGGCCGATGGCGTATTTCTTCGCCTGGCCCGGGGGCAGGCAGCCGTTGTTTTTCTTGGCCAGGCCCGGAGGGCAATGGCCGGCCTTGAATTGTTTGCCGTAGTAGTTCTGGACCACGACGCGCTGCTGCGGCACAAAATAGCCGCCGACTTTGACATCAGCGGCATGCTTGTTCTTCTTCGCCTTTTTGCCGCCCTGCCCGTCATCACCGTGGTCGGACTGTTCCGCCTGCTCGTGCTTGTTGCCTTTGTTTTTGCCGCCGCCTGCCCATTCGGGTTTCTCGGCAAAACTCGTGGAGCAAACCATGGCGGCCGCCATCAGCAGTGCAAGGCTGCGGCCGGGCAGGCGCGGTCCAGTGGTCATCGTGGTGTTTTTCATTGTGGTTCTCCGGTAGTTATGGATGAAGGCCGATACGGCGGGCATGCAAACCATGCGAGGCACATGCCTGAACTGTTCAACGGAGGCCGTCCGATGCCGTTGACGGTGTTTTGCCCATTCTGGCTCCGGTGAGATAAAAAGCACTGTAGGGAAACAAGCTGCGACAGCGTCCTACATTTGCTCACATTCAAGTGCCGTGCGCCTCAAGCCGAAGGCTCCGCGAATTTGAGCAAGCGTGTTGCCAGCAAGGTCTCCGCCAGAAAACACACCAGGGCCAGCAGAAAACACACCACCCCCGACAGAAAACACACCGTCGCGATCCGTAGCGTTGGAAGCTCACTGGTTTCCCCGAGGAACAGCAGGATGATGGTGCTGCCGATCAGGATGGCGCAGAAGGTCAGCAAGGCGATGCAGATGTTGACCAGCCAGCCGCGGTGGCGAAGCTCGCGCAGCTCGGCGTACATGCGGTGCGCGCGAGGCTCTTCCACGCCACCGGCTTCGAGCCGGTTTTCCAGGAAGCGCGCGCGGTCGATGATGCGGGCCAGCCGGCCGGCGACGGCGGCGATCATGCCCGAGACGGCGGTGAGCAAAAACACCGGCGCCACCGCCAGCTGGATGCCGTGGGTGACCGTGGCAAGGTCGGGTGCAAAGTTCATGCAAAGCTCCAGCTGCGGGTTGAAAGGCCTGCATTTTGTCATGCCGCTCGCCGGGGCACGGTGCTACTTGAGCTCGAACGGCGCTTCGTAGCGTCGCTGGCAGTTCTCGCAGAAAAAGCTGCGCCGCTGGGTTTTACCGAGATGGGCTCTCACAAAAGGGATTTCGCAGCGCGGGCAGATGGTTTTGGTGTGGGCCAACCAGTGCTGCCTGAGCACAAAGGCTTTTTTCCAGGCGAGAAAATCAAAGCTGTACTGCCGGGCCTGCGCCACCAGCTCGCGCAGTTTGGGCGCAGGCAAAGCCCCGACAATTGACAATTGACA
>NZ_JBFUBY010000481.1:0-1600 GCF_056405515.1 Polaromonas sp. P1_G2 | reverse complement strand
GCTCTGGGAGGAGGACGCATGGTTACGCAAAGCGAAGGCGCCGTGCAGGAGGACCTAGTACCTCTGCACAGAGATTATGACTCTTTGGCGATTGGGTTTGGGTATGCTTTGGCAAGTTTGGCGCGGGCTTGCTCGGTTGAGAACATCCATTTGATGCGGGCTCCACTTTGATTGCGTCGGTGTTCCCAAGCGGCGACTTCGGCGATGAGGCGATCGTGGCTTTCGATGCGGCGGTTAAGACATTGGCCGCGCAACACGCCGATTTCGATCTCGACCATGTTGAGCCAACTGGCATGCTTGGGCGTGTAATGGAATTCCAGGCGTCTCAGGATACGGCGCGCCTCGCAGGCCGGCAGGGCCTGGTAGAGGGCGGCCGGTGTGTGGGTCGACAGATTGTCGAGCACGACACGGATGGTCTCGGCCCCGGGATGGTGCAGATCGACGAGATCGCGCATGCATTGGGCGAAGTCGTCGGCCGTACGCCGGGCAGTGACTTTTACCTTGCGCCAGGATCGGTGAGCATCAAGGAAGACGAACAAGTTGGCGGTGCCGTTGCGCTTGTATTCGCAGTCGTAACGCTCCAACCGGCCTGGTGCGGCTGGGATCGGCAGCCGCACTTCGCCAATGAGTTGGGTCGGGCTTTCGTCGAAGCACACCACAGGCCGTGCCGGGTCGGGCTCTTCGGCATAGAGGTCAAGCACATCCTCCATGCGCGCGACATATTCGGCGTCGATCTTGGGGATACACCACATGTCCCTGCGCCATGGCTTGAGATCGTTTTCGACCAGGCGCCGGCGTACCGTCTCACGCGACAGCTGTTCATGCTCGGTCAGCCTGACGAACGCGTCGGCCAGCAACTGCAGTGTCCAGCGGCTGCAGCCCGGCGGTGGGCTGGAGCAGGCGGTGGCCACCAGCAGCGCTTCTTCCTTGCCGGTCAGCTTGCGCTCCGCACCAGGGCGCGCCTCTTCGCTAAGCGCCGCCTCAAGGCCCATCTCCACGAAGCGACGCCTGGTGCGATAGACCGTCGAGCCGCTGGCCACCACGGTGGCGGCAATCGCCTCGTCGCCCAGGCCAGCATCGGCGGCCAGCAGGATCTGCGCCCGCTTGAGCTTGCGTGCCGCATGCTTGCCAGCGCTCAGTAGGCTCRTAAGTTCGTCGCGTTCGGCTTGGTCGAGATCGACACGATAGCGTATATTCATCCGCAAGGCCTCCTTTGGGTATGGAGGTCCCGGATGAATCGAAAAATGAATCAATTACTTGACCAAAAGTTGCCAGAGGCGCCGCGCTTCACYGACAAGCAGGGCCAGTATCTCGCCTTTATCTGGGCCTACAGCCAGATCAATGGGCGCGCACCGGCCGAACGCGAYCTRCAACGCTATTTCGGCGTYACCCCGCCATCCGTCCACCAGATGCTGCTCACGCTCGAAAGCAACGGCCTGATCCGCAGGCAGCCACGCATCGCACGCAGTGTCGAACTACTCATCCACCACAACTGCCTGCCAACATTGCAGCCAAACCAAACCGTCAAATCCTCTGTGCAGAGGTACTAGCATCAAGAAGGAGGATTGAGATGACCGCCTATGCATGGGTTCTCGAAGTG
>NZ_JBFUBY010000480.1:0-1664 GCF_056405515.1 Polaromonas sp. P1_G2 | reverse complement strand
GGCATTAGCCCATGCGGCGTTCCCGGTCGGCCCACTCATCCCGATTGCACCCCAACGCGGCCCCGTATAGATTGAAAACAGGTTCTTTGGGCATGGCGCAAGCGGTCTTCGGATCACGCGAGACCTTTGACTGCACAGCCTCCGCTTCAGGCCGGGGATGCCGTGCAGTCATGGGTTTCGTCCGGCCGGAGTCTTTTTGAATGGAAGCTTTCCTCGTCTCCACGGGCATCGTCGCCCTCGCCGAAATGGGCGACAAGACGCAACTCCTCGCGCTCATCCTCGCGGCTCGCTTCAAAAAGCCCTGGCCCATCGTTGCCGGCATCCTGGTCGCCACCCTGGCCAACCATGCCCTGGCCGGTGCCGCCGGCGCCTGGGTGACCACGCTGATCAGTCCCCAAATGCTGCGCTGGATCCTGGGCGCCTCGTTTCTGGCCATGGCCGCCTGGATGCTGGTGCCCGACAAGCTGGACGCGGACGAGGACGAAAAACCGCCGCGCTACGGCGTCTTCTTCACCACTGTGCTGGTGTTCTTCCTGGCAGAGATGGGCGACAAGACGCAGATCGCCACCGTGATGCTGGCCGCGCGCTACGACGCCATCGCCAGCGTGGTGGCAGGCACAACGCTGGGCATGATGCTGGCCAACGCGCCGGTCGTCTGGCTGGGCGAACGCGTCACGCGCCTGGTGCCGCTGCGCGCCGTGCACATTGTGTCGGCGCTGATTTTTGCCGGCTTGGGCCTGGCCGCTCTCTTGATGTGACCCCGGCTYGCTATACTGGCCCTCAGCGCCGATTTGCTCAGCTTGCGGGCGCTTAAAAAGTACAGCTAAAGACGACCTCCAGAAACCCGGACTCGCTTTAGCGACGCCGGGTTTTTTGTTTTGCAGGTGATTTTTTGACACTTATTGCCACCCCGCTCAGCATGCATTTTGTCGAGGCACTGCCGCTGCAGAGCGGCGCGTCGATACGCGCCTACGACCTGAGTTATGAAACCTACGGCGAACTCAACGCCGACAAATCCAATGCCGTGCTGATCTGCCACGCGCTCAATGCCTCTCACCATGTGGCGGGCGTCTACCTCGATGCGCAGGGCCAGCCGATCGACAAATCCGAAGGCTGGTGGGACACCATGATCGGTCCCGGCAAGCCGGTCGACACCGACCGCTTCTTCGTGATCGGCGTCAACAACCTGGGCTCCTGCTTCGGCACCACCGGCCCCATGCAGCCCAATCCCGAMACGCAGGAACTCTACGGCGCCGACTTCCCCGTCGTCACGGTGCAGGACTGGGTCAGCGCGCAAGCCCGCCTGCTGGACCGCTTGGGCATACAGACCCTGGCCGCCGTGATGGGCGGCAGCCTGGGCGGCATGCAGGCCCTGGCCTGGACGCTGCAGTACCCGGACCGCGTGCGCCACGCCGTGGTGGTGGCCAGCGCGCCCAACCTCACGGCCGAGAACATCGCTTTCAATGAAGTGGCCCGGCGCGCCATCGTGACCGACCCCGATTTCCACGGCGGCCATTTCTATCGCCACGGCGTGCTGCCCAAACGCGGCCTGCGCATCGCCCGCATGATCGGCCACATCACCTATTTGAGCGACGACGTGATGAACGAAAAATTCGGCCGCCAGCTGCGCCAGGCGGTCGCCGAAACCGTGAATGCCGACACAC
>NZ_JBFUBY010000479.1:0-1676 GCF_056405515.1 Polaromonas sp. P1_G2 | reverse complement strand
GCCAAACTGCTTGCTGAAATTGCGCTACTCGCGCTGGCCGGCCAATGGGTGGTGGGCTTGCTGGCCGGCGCGGGACGCGACAGCAATTTTTTTTACCGCCTGCTGCAACTGCTGGGCCGGCCCTGGGTGAGGGCGGCGCGCTGGATTTCGCCGCCCGTGGTGCTGGAGCGCCACCTGCCGCTGGTGGCCTTCCTGGTACTGGCGATGCTCTGGCTTGCAGCCGCCGTCGCGAAAATCCGCATCTGCCTGGAAATCGGGGTGGCGCTGTGCAAATGAATTTGCAGGCCGCGCCGTTCTTGCACTATCACTTCCTGAAAGCGCAGGCCTTGCTGCTGTTGGCAGCTGGCAAGCGCACGGCCGCCTTGCCGAAATTCGCGCAGATGCTGTGCCTGCGGCCTGTCGATCCTTAWGCCCTGGCCAGCCGTGGCCATGTGGAGGCGCAGCTGCATCTCACGCAGGAGGCGATTGCCAGCCTGCGGCAGCTCACCTGCGCCTGGCCGCTACAGGCCTCCGGCTGGTTCAACCTCGGCTATGTGCTGCAACAGGCCGGCCGCCACGAAGAAGCCGGCCCGGCCTTCGAACGCGCGCTGGCGCTGGACCCGCGCCTGGACCGGGCCTGGTACGGCCTGGCGCTGGTCCATATCCACCAGCAGCGCTGGCAGGAAGCCGCCGAGGCGCTGGAGCGCAATACCGCGCTGCAGCCGCTGGGCCCCTATGGCTGGTACCGGCTCGCGCAGGTCTGGCTGGCGCTGGGCGAGGCGGGCAAGGCGCGCAAGGTCATTGCCCACCTGCGGCGTTTCGAGCCGCGCGTGGCCGCGCAACTGGAGCGTGAAAACGCCGCGGCGCTGCAGGCGGGCAGGGCGTCCACGAGCGAGGCAGGTCATGCAGCCGGCTGACAGCCACCGCCGCTATTGGCGCAAAACCCTGGTGGTGACAGCCGTGCTGCTGCTGGTCTGGTTCAGCGTGACTTTCGGCGTGAGCTACTTCGCGCGCGCGCTGAGTTTCCGGTTTTTCGGCTGGCCTTTCAGCTTCTGGATGGGCGCGCAGGGCGCTTTGCTGGTGTACTGCCTGATCATCGGCTTTTACGCTTGGTACATGAACCGGCTCGACATCGAACACGACGTGGCGGACGGGGACTAGATGGCCGGCTTCTTTGGTTCGCGCGACGGGGTTTTGCTCTCCAGCCAGCAGTTCAAGGCGCAGCTCAACCGCGTCTACCGCTGGTACACCGTGGGTCTGGTGGCGTTCGTGCTCATCCTCGCGGGCCTGGAGCGCATGGGCCTGCCGCGCCTGTGGATAGGCACGGCCTTCCTGCTGGCCACGATTGGCTTGTACGCGGGCATAGGCATCATGAGCCGCACCACCGACGCGGGCGAATATTATGTGGCGGGCCGGCGCGTGCCGGCGGTCTACAACGGCATGGCCACCGGTGCCGACTGGATGTCGGCCGCATCCTTCATCGGCCTGGCGGGAACGCTCTACCTCACGGGCTACAACGGCCTGGCCTTCATCATGGGCTGGACCGGCGGCTATTGCCTGGTCGCGCTGGTGCTGGCGCCTTACCTGCGCAAGTTCGGCCAGTTCACCATTCCGGACTTCCTGGGGGAGCGTTACGGTGGCAGCCTGCCGCGCCTCATTGGCGTGGCTGCCGCCATCCTGTGCTCCTTCACCTACCC
>NZ_JBFUBY010000478.1:0-1691 GCF_056405515.1 Polaromonas sp. P1_G2 | reverse complement strand
GAGCACATTGATCTTCTTGCCTTCGGCCTTGAGGAAGGCTTCCATGACTTCCTTGCCCTTGGCCCGGGTGAAGTCGCCGGTCTGCGAACGGATGATCTTGAACTTCGGGTCGGCCTTGATGATTTCTTCAAATCCCTTTTTGCGGTCGATGGCCGGTGCGGAGCCCACGGTTCCCTGCAGCTCGACGATGTTGACCTGGCCGCTGGTGCCTTTCATGTTTTCGACCAGCCAGCGGCCCGCCTTGCGGCCTTCCTCCACAAAGTCGGAACCCATGAACGAAACATACAAAGAGGTGTCCTTGACGTTGACGGAGCGGTCGGTCAGGACCACCGGAATCTTGGCGGCCTTTGCCTCGCGCAGCACGGTTTCCCAGCCCGACTCCACCACGGGCGAGAACGCGATCACGTCCACTTTTTGCGCAATGAAGGAACGGATCGCCTTGATCTGGTTCTCCTGTTTTTGCTGCGCATCGGAGAATTTGAGCTCGATGCCGGCGTCCTTGGCGGCCGATTTGATGGATTCGGTGTTAGCGGTGCGCCACTCGCTCTCCGCGCCCACCTGGCTKAATCCCAGCACGATGGGTTTTTGCGCCCAGGCCGAAGCCGGCAGCAAGCCGGCAAGAGGGGCGCACGCGAGCGCGGCGGCGAGGGTACGGCGATTGATCTTCATGTTGTCTCCTTTGGTTGAAATTGAACTGACAGCTCTCCCGTGATCTTCATACGGCTCAGGCCAGCACGTAGCCGGTCTTGACGGTGGTGTAAAACTCCGCGGCGTAACGGCCTTGCTCGCGCGGGCCGTAGCTGGATCCCTTGCGCCCGCCGAAGGGCACGYGAAAGTCGACACCCGCCGTGGGCAGGTTCACCATGGTCATGCCGACCTCGGCGTGGCGCTTGAAATGCATGGCGTGCTTGAGGGAGGTAGTGCAGATGCCCGCGCACAGGCCGAAAGGCGTGTCGTTGGCCAGGGCCAACGCGTGGTCAAAGTCATCGGCCTGCAGCACGCATGCCACGGGGCCGAAAATCTCTTCACGCGCAATGCGGTGCTCCGGCCGGGCCAGGAAAAGCGCCGGGTTCATGTAATGCCCCGGTGTCGGGCGTTCCAGCAGTTCGCCGCCCCAGACATGCTCGGCGCCCTCGTTGCGCCCTATCTCAAGATACGACTGGTTCAGCTCAAGCTGGCCCTGGTCAACCACGGGGCCCATTTCTATGCCTTGTTCCAGCGCGTGGCCCACCTTGAGCGCGGCGATGCGGTGGCGCAGCCGGGCAACGAAGGCGTCGTGCACGGGCGCCTCCACGATGAGGCGGCTGGACGCGGTGCAACGCTGGCCCGTCGAAAAATACGAACCCTGCACCGCGCAGTCGACGGCCCGGTCAAGATCGGCATCGGCCAGCACCACCAGCGGATTTTTGCCGCCCATTTCAAGTTGCACCTTGGCGCGGCGCGCGGCGGCGGACTGGAGAATGCGTTCGCCGGTCGACACCGAGCCTGTGAAGCTCAGCGCATGGACCAGGGGATGGTCGACCAGCGTTTGCCCGACTTCCCGGCCGCTGCCCATGACCAGGTTGAACACGCCCGCGGGCAAGCCGCAGCGGCTGATGATCTCGGCCAGCGCCCATCCGCAGGTGGCGACCAGCTCGGCCGGCTTGAAGACCACCGTGTTGCCATAGGCCAAAGCGGGGGCGATCTTCCAG
>NZ_JBFUBY010000477.1:0-1719 GCF_056405515.1 Polaromonas sp. P1_G2 | reverse complement strand
TGCTCGGCATGACGCTGGAGACCTTTACCGGCGGCACGCCGCCCGTGGAACGCAAGGCCTTCAAATTCGGCCAGCAGAAGATCAACCTGCACGTCAAAGGCCACGAATTCAAACCCAAGGCCCACCTGCCGGTGCCGGGTGCCCTGGACCTGTGCTTTCTGGCCAGCGTCCCGCTTGCCGACGTGATCGCCCACCTTGAGCGCGAACATTGGCCGGTGATCGAAGGCCCCGTGCTGCGCACCGGCGCCACGCAAAAGATCCGTTCTGTCTATGTGCGCGACCCCGACCTGAATTTGATAGAGATTTCCGAACCCGCCTGAAAACGGCGTCCTAAAACTATGACTGGAGACAAGACCATGACTTTTATTTCCCGCAGGACACTGCTGACCGTCGCCGGGCTCAGCACAGCCGCCTGGCTTAATCCGGTGCGCGCGCAGCTCGCCGGCAAGCCCGTCACGCTGGTGGTGCCCACGGCGGCCGGCGGCACCACCGACATCGCGGCGCGCATGCTGGCCGAGCCGCTGGGCAAGATCCTGCAGACCACGGTGGTCGTGGACAACCGGGGCGGCGGCAACGGCAACATCGCCGGCCAGATGGTGGCGCGCGCCCCGGCCGACGGCACCAGCCTGCTGGTGCAGTACTCAGGCTACCAGTGCATCACGCCACTGATCCAGCCGGTGGCGGGCTTCGACCCGGCGGCCAACCTCAAGCCCCTGGGCCACTTGATCGACGCGCCGCAGCTGCTGGTGGTGCGCGGCAACTTCCCCGCCGACAACTTCGCGGACTTCCTCAAGTACGTGAAGGCAAACCCCGGCAAGGTCAACTACGCGTCCAGCGGCAACGGCTCGCTGCAGCACGTGACCACCGAGCTGCTCAAGGACCTGACCAAGACCTTTATGGTGCACATCCCCTACCGCGGCACCGGCCCGGCGCTCACCGACCTGCTGGCCGGCACGGTGGACTTCACCATCACCACGCCACCGCCGCTGCTGCCCCATATCCGCGCCGGCAAGCTCAAGGCGTTGATGGTGACCGGCCGAACGCGCCTGGCCGCCCAGCCCAACGTGCCGACCGCCACCGAAGCCGGCGTGCCGCTGGTGGCCTCGTCGTGGTTCGCGGTCTACGGGCCGACGGGCCTGTCCGCCGACCTGCAAGGCCGGCTCTCGCTGGCGATCAAGCAGGTGGTGGAGTCGGAAGGCTTCAAGAAGCGCGCCGAAGAGCAAGGGGCCAAGGCTGTGGTTATGGGTGGTGCCGAGCTGGCTGCTTTGGGGGATAGTGAGCGGAAGATGTGGGGGCGGATTGTGAAGCYTGCCAATATCAAAGCCGATTGAGCGCTCTTGGGCGCTCCAGCCGTTGTGCCCTCTGCTGAGGGTGGCTGGCCGGGAGTCGCCCGGCATGCGACTCACTTTTTTTGCTTCGCCAAAAAAAGTAAGCAAAAAAAGGCGACCCGCAGTCTGGGTCCCTACGCTTCGCTTCGGGCAACCTGCGGTGCTCGACTACGGCGGGGTCTCGCGCAAACTCGCCTTCGGCTCAGACAAGCGCGATCCCTGATCCGCCTACGTCTGCGCTCCTCGGCCCAGCCAGGACGGGGCAAKCGGGAACGGGAGCGGGAACAGAAGATARAAATACAAAGAACAAACCAAGACAACAAGGACTCGCCKTGGCGAGTCCTTGTTTCTTCAGGTATTTGGTATTKGTATTCCWTCCCCACCCCTTGTG
>NZ_JBFUBY010000476.1:0-1723 GCF_056405515.1 Polaromonas sp. P1_G2 | reverse complement strand
GGTTAATGTCTTATTTGCCTACTTTCCTTTGGGCGTGATCACCACGTCCACGCGCCGGTTGCGGGCCCGCCCCTCTTCGGTGGCGTTGTCGGCCACGGGCTGCGACTTGCCATAGCCCTTCACCGCCAGGCCCGCCGCCGGCACGCCTTCCTGCGACACAAAATAGTCCTTCACCGCGGCGGCCCGTTTGTCTGACAGCGCCTGGTTGCTGGCCTCATTGCCGACGTTGTCGGTATGGCCGGACACCATCACCGCCGCATCCGCGAACTTCTTCACGCGATCGGCCGCCTCATGCAGCGTCTGCCGAGCCTCCGGCTTGAGCGCCGCCTTGCCGGTGTCGAACAGCACCGCGGAATCCAGCGCGATGGTCACCACCTTGGGCGGCGTGAATTCATCGAAGTCGTGAGGGCCGTCGAATTTGGCGCGAAAGTCCACCGTCTCCGCCGACAGGTCCAGCCGCAAAATCACCGGCTGGCGTTTGTCGACCTTGCAGTTCATCACGCCGCGCTTGTCCAGGGTGGTGTTGCCCAGAGACAGCTCACACAGCCGTTCCGAGCGCAGGGTGTACAAGCCCAGCGTCAAGGCATTGCTCACGGCGGCCGAGGTGTTTTTGCCGTCGCCCGTCACGACCAGCTCGCCCGGCCCGGCATTGAAGGCGTAGTAATAGGACACCGCCTTTTTGATTCCCTCGCCTTTGATGCGGTTGCCCTTGAGGCGGGTCGGTTCGTCGATGTCGGTGGAGCCCGCGCCCGCGACAGGCTTGGCGGCGCCGGCAGCCTGGGGCGGCGGCAACTCAACCGGGCCTTCCAGCGCGATCGCATAGTCAATGGTCTCTTCGCTAAGGTCCAGCCGCAGGATCAGCGGCTGGGCTTTTTCGACCTGGCAATTGATCACGATGGTCTTGTCGGCATTGATGTTTCCGTGTGATTCGGAGCAAAGCTTGTTGGCCTTGAGGTCATACAGCCCAAACGCCAATGCCTGCGTCGCGCCGCTCGGTGAATTCTTGGCGGTCGCCGTGAGTTTGACGGTGCCGGCGCCCGCGTTCAGCGCGTAGTAGTAGGTCAGCTTCTGCTTGATGCCGGTGCCTTTGATCTCTTTTGCCGGCAAGGGTGTGGGGTTGTCCGGGTCGGTTGATGCCGCGGGCGTTGCGGCCACAGGTGCGGAAGACATGGCGGATGCGGGGCTTGCCGCAGGTGCGGGGGCTGGGGCCGGTGCGGTCACGGGGGCTGGAGCAGCAGCAGGCTGGGGGGCCGCCTCCTTCTTGCCGCAGGCTGCGAGCGTGATGCTGATAGCTGCGGCAACGCATAGCGTTGCAAGTCCTTGGTGTTTCATGGGAGCCCTCCTTAGGCGCTATGTTGTGGTTGTTATGTCACTGTGTAATGTGCTGTACGGTGGTGTTTTCTGTCAATTGGCCTTTGCTGAGGCGCTGGCCGAGTCTTGCTCCGGCCTTTGCGCTACTGCTCTCTCTGCTGAGGGTAGTTGGCCGGGGGTAGCCCGGCGGCTACTCACTTTTCTTTTGCTTCGCCAAAAGAAAAGTAAGCAAAAGAAAAGGCGACCCGCAGTCTGGGTCCCTACGCTTCGCTACGGGCAACCTGCGGTGCTCGACTACGGCGGGGTCTCGCTAAACTCGCTACGCTGCGCTTCGCTTGTATGTTTAGGGTGCTGGGGTGGAGAGTCACGCTTCGCAATCGGCCGTTAGCGCGGACCGACCGTTTGAGACTTC
>NZ_JBFUBY010000475.1:0-1746 GCF_056405515.1 Polaromonas sp. P1_G2 | reverse complement strand
GAGGGGGAAGGCGCAGGCCATGCCCCCTCGAAACTTCCGCTGAATACCACCGGCCTTCTCCATYGGACCTTCTCCATGACGGACTTTCTCCAACTTTTCTTTTCGGGCCTGGCCACCGGCAGCATTTATGCGCTGGCGGCACTGGGCTTTACCTTGCTGTGGCAGGCCTCGGGGACGATCAACTTCGCCCAGGGCGAATTTGTCATGCTGCCGGCCTTCATGATGCTGGCCTTCATTTCGCTGGGCGCCCCTATGCTGGTGAGCTTCGTGATGGCGGTGCTGCTGGCCGTGCTCTTGCTGGGCTGGGTCTTCAAACGGGGCGTGGTGGATCCGCTCTTCAAATACGGCATGATGCCCATCGTCGTCGCGACCATAGGGCTGTCCATCGCCCTGCGCAACGGTGTGCGCGCCGGCTACAGCGCCGAAGCCCATCCTTTCCCCAGCCTGTTCGCCGACAAGCTGTTCAACATTGCAGGGGTCACCATCACCCTGCAGGACATAGGCACCTTCGCGCTGGCCCTGGTCATCGTGCTGGCGACGCAGGCCTTCCTGGCCAAAACCGTGACGGGCCGCGCCATGCAGGCGGTGGCGCAGAACACCGAAAGCGCTTCCGTGCTCGGCATCAACGTGCCGCGCATGATTTTCTACACCTTCGCCATCAATGCCGTGCTGGCGGTGGCGGCGGCCCTGCTGGTCACGCCCACCTACCTCGCCAAGTTCGACATGGGCGAGGGCCTGGGCACCAAGGCTTTTTTCGCCGCCATCATCGGCGGCTTCAACAACTCGCGCGGCGCGCTGCTGGGCGGCCTGATCGTGGGCGTGTGCGAGAACCTGGCCTCGGCCTATATTTCACCGGCCTACAAGGACGCGGTGGCGCTGGTGATTTTTATGGTTGTGATTCTCTTCAAGCCGCAGGGCCTGCTGGGTAAGAAAGAGGAGCGCAAGGTATGAAACTCGCCAACAACAAATTCGCCCTGGCGCTGTCGCTGCTGGCTGCGCTGGGGATGCTGGCCGCGCCGCAGTTCCTCAAGAACTACGGCATCTACCTCCTGACTTACTGGCTGGTTTTCATCATCGCCACCATGGGCTTGAACCTCACCGTCGGCTACGCCGGCCAGAAATCACTGGGCCACGCCGCTTTCTTCGGTATAGGCGCTTACACCGTCGCCATCCTGATGAAGGCCGGTGTCAGCTTCTGGCTGGGCCTGCCGGCCGCCGCGCTGATCTGCTTCGCCGTCGGCCTGGTCCTGGGCTTCCCGGCGCTGCGGGTGCAGGCGATTTACCTGGCCTTCGCCACGCTGGGCTTCAACACCGCGATCTGGCTGGTGATGCGCAACGAAGAATGGCTCACGGGCGGAACCTTCGGCATCAACAACATCGCGCGGCCCTCGCTGTTCGGCTACTCGCTCGAGGGCAATCGTGCTTATTACTACCTGGTGCTGGCGGTTACCGTGCTGCTGGCCGGGGCGCTGTGGGGCCTGCTGCGCTCGCCCTGGGGCAAGGCCTTCACGGCGCTGCGCGACAACCCGATACGCGCTGAAAGCCTGGGCGTGAACATCCGCAACTACACGCTGCTGAGCTTTGCCATAGGCGCGGCCTATGCGGGCATCGCCGGTGCGCTGTTCGCCTCTCTGGTGCAGTTCATCGAGCCGGGGCCCTTCGCTGTGGCGGCGTCCATCATGCTGTACCTGATGGTGGTGGTGGGCGGCGCGGGCTATTTCCTGGGCCCTGTCGTCGGCGCCGCCG
>NZ_JBFUBY010000474.1:0-3343 GCF_056405515.1 Polaromonas sp. P1_G2 | reverse complement strand
GACATACGAAATCAAAAAATCGGGTGACTCATGGACATTTGAGAAAACGTTTTCGGTCACGTCAGACACCTTTGGTATTAACGTCGCTGTGCAATCCGATGGCAGTGATATTTCCATTCTGGGCAAGGTACACGGTGATCAGATTGCCGTCGTCAGTGCAGCCGACAACACGACCATTCATGTTGAATCGTCTGCAAAGTTGACCGGCCTCTCTGGGCTTGGCCTTTTCGGCGATAATGTTTCCGTTATCAACGATAGCAAGATCGTTACGGCGGGCTATGGCGTCCTCAGCAATGCTACCCACCTGACATTGACGAATGAAAACATCATCAAAGGCGATTTCGGCATCTATATCGTAACCGTCCGATTGTTACCGCAGGGGCTTTGCCTTGATGCGGGCAACGAGTTCTTCGTCGTCGACGAAGGTTTCAAGGAAGTCGTGCCATTTGTTGGCTGAACGGCGGGCGTCGGCGAGCATCTGGCTGAGTTCGTCGATCCCATCATCGGAGAGCGCTGTGATGGCTTCATCTTCTCCGGTTACGACGTTGATGATATTGCCGTAGCTCAGATTGTCATCGTTGCGGTTGATCGCTCGAAGCAGATCAGAATCCTCATTGAGCATTTTCGCGACATAGCCGATGCTGAAGACATGGGTGATCGTCGCCATCAGGCGGCCTCGGCGGTGGCAGCAGTGGCGGGTTGCCAGTTCCAGGGCAGCAGTTCATCGAGCCGATTGATCTTATGATCGTGGATGCGGTCGAGCACATCGGCCAGATAGGCCTGCGGATCGAGGCCGTTCATCTTGGCGGTCTCGATGATCGTCATGGCCCGGGCGAGCGTCTCCGCGCCGGTGTCGGCGCCGGCGAACAACCAATTCTTTCTTCCGATTCCGATCGGACGCAACGCCCGCTCGGCGGCATTGTTGTCGATGRCGACACGGCCATCCTCCAGGAACAGGCTCAATGACGACCAGCGGCTCAGGCCATAACGGAAGGCCTGCGCCAGGTCGCCTTTGCCCGGAATGCGCGTCAGTTGCGCTTCGGCCCAGACACGCAACACTTCGACCTTTTGCTTGCTGTGCTTTTGACGCGCGGCAAGCCGGATATCGGCAGGCTTGCCGGCAATGTCGCGTTCGATATCGTAGAGCGCACCGATGCGGTCGAGAGCCTCGCGGGCGATCTCGGATTTGTTCGAGGTCCAGATGTCATGGAAGTCGCGCCGCCAATGCGCCCAGCACGCCGCTTCACGTAGGCGCTGTGTCCCGTTGGGCAAAGGTTGGTAAAGCTTGCCGTAGCCCTTGTAGCCATCGGCTTGCAGGATGCCGCTTGCCTCTCTGAGGTGATGGTGGACGTGGTCTTCCTTCCAGTCCGGAGCAAAGTAATAGACCGCACCCGGCGGAGCGCCGCCGGCCCATGGACGTTGGTCTCTCACATAGGTCCAGATCCTGCCCTTCTTCACCCCCTTGCCCAAGCCTTTGTCTCGCATGGAGCGGTCCAGCACCCGGATCGGTGTGTCGTCGGCATGAAGCAGGTCGCTTGCCATAATGGCAGTCTTGGAGCACCCGCATRGCACGCCCACACCAGTCGACCAGCGTGCTGTCGGGGATATCGGCGCCCATGCGGGCGAAGATCTCGCCCAGGCGATAGAGCGGCAGATGGTCATCGAACTTCGAGACCAGGATGTAAGCCAGCAGGCCGGCGCCCGCCATGCTGCCCGGGATCGGACGGCTGGGTGCGGGCACCTGCACCATCTTCTCGCAGCAGCGGCAGGACTTCTTCAGTCGAGCCACCTCGATGACCTTCATCTGCGCGGCGATCATGTCGAGGATTTCGCTGACATCCTCACCGACCAGACGCAATTCGCCGCCACAGGAGGGGCACAGGTTGCCGGGATCGAGTTCCCTGCGCTCGCGAACCGCCTTCTCCGATACGCGGGGACGACGGCGCATCATCCTTTCGGCAGTGTTTGCCTCAGCCGGAACAGGCGCAGGCTCATCGGCCTCTTCGATCGGCTTGCTGTCGTTCTCCGCCGCGGCAATCAAGAGATCCTCCAGCGCCAGTTCCAGCTGCTCGATTTCCCGCTCGATCTTTTCCGACGACTTGCCGAAGACCTGTTTCTTGAGCTTGGCAATGCGCAACCGCAGGCTCTGGATCAACTGGTCATGGGCCAGCAACGTTGCCGACATCTTCGCGTTTTCCGCCTGCAAGGCAGCGATCATCGCCTTGAGAAAGGCCGGATCATCGGGAAGATTTTGGCGCGCGTTTGACATGACCCTGACTATCACGCCTCAGGAGGAATTGCCATAAAAACAAGCAGTTTCAGACAGATAAATCAGCCGACACGCGCCGGCGGCGCACCCCAGTCCGGCCGCCGCCAATCAATTCCTTCCCATAACATCGCCATTTGCGCCGATGTCAGCCGCGCCGTCCCATCAGCAGCCGAYGGCCAYGGRAAGCGGCCCTTCTGCAAGACCTTGTAATAGAGGCAGAACCCCTGGCCATCAAAATAGAGAAGTTTCAAACGGTCACCACGACGCCCTCGAAACGCAAACACCGCTCCGCCTGTCGGCTTCTGTCGCAACACATCCTGCGTCAGGGCAGCCAGGCCCTCGATGCCCTTGCGCATGTCCGTAAACCCGCAGGCCAGATAAACCCGAACGCCGGTCCCTGGGCCAATCATGCCGTCTCCACCGCACGAATGAGCCGCATCAGCAGCGCCGTATCAACCCCGCCGTCAAAGCGAAGGCTCCGACCGCAGTTCAGTCGCAATTCGATCATCCCAGCATGACCGCCGATCGTATCACCACGGACCGGACCGTCCTGCAATGCGGCGACCTCTACAGGGATGAAAGCCACACTCGACGATTGACAGGAAACCGCTTTCCTCTTCAGCTCACGCCGCCAGCTGTAGATCTGCTGCCGTGTCACATCGTGCCGGTGGGCGACTTCGCTCACCGTCGCGCCATCGATCCCGACCGACATCACAATCGCGCGCTTCTTCGCATCATCCCAGCGACGACGCCGTTCCTGACCAAGAATTTCCACCCGCACCGCATAACCTCGCATAAGACACGTCGCTAACGACGTCGTTAAACACGTGTCTTACCCCAGCGCGGCGAGTTCCGGCAGGCGGCCTCAATCGGACGGTTACGGTGGCGGGGGCAGAATGGTGATGTTTGGTGGCACGGACAAGGCATTGGAAATGTGCCATCCCGTCTGGTCCATGATGAGGATGGCATGGGCGTTTGTGGCGACATGGCGCGATTTCTCGGCCAGATGCTGGGTCATGGCATAGGTGTCGCTCCAAGGCATGACGAGGGCGGCAGCCTTGCCGAGCTTCGGAC
>NZ_JBFUBY010000473.1:0-1836 GCF_056405515.1 Polaromonas sp. P1_G2 | reverse complement strand
ACATGCAGGCCGTTGTCTACGACCGCAACGGCGCCAACTATTGCGGGCGCCTCTGGTGGATGCTCAAGTGGGCCGGCCATGAAAACGTCGCCGTGCTCGACGGCGGGCTGCAGGCCTGGCAGGCGGCGGGCGGCGCGGTGAACAGCGGCGAGGAGCCCGCGCATTTCCAGGCCAGCTTCCTGCTGGCGCCGGCCAGGGCCGCGCTGGTGTCGGCCGATACCGTGGCCGGGCAACTCGGCAGACCGGCCCAGACCCTGATCGATGCGCGGGCCACGCCGCGCTTCAAGGGCGAGGTTGAGCCGCTGGACCCGGTGGCGGGCCACATCCCCGGCGCCCTGAACCGGCCTTTCAGCCAGAACATGGCGCCTGACGGCAAGTTCAAGCCGGCCGCGCAGCTCAAGGCCGAGTTTGAAACCCTGCTGGGCGGGCGCGAGCCGGCGAGTGTGGTGCACCACTGCGGCAGCGGCGTCAGCGCCGTGCCCAACCTGATCGCGATGGAAGTCGCCGGCCTGGGCCGGACCGGCCTGTACGCCGGCAGCTGGAGCGACTGGTGCAGCGACCCGCAGCGTCCGGTGGCGCAGGGCTAGAGTCTTACGCCTTCGAGGCGATCCGTTCGCGAAAAAAAAGCCACCCGGCCTTCAGCCTGGTGGCTTTTTTGGGCCCACGAGGGGCCCATGGCAATCCGCTTTATTTGGTGCCGCCGCTGGCCGGTGTGCCGGGGGCCGTCRAACCCGAGTTCGAGACGGCCGCGCTGGACTCCGGCGTCGGCATGGGGCTGGTGCTGCTTGAGCTGGAACCGGATGAACCCGCCGAACCGCCGCTGGTGGAAGGCGTGGACGGTGTGGAGGGCGTTGAAGACGTCGCGCCGGTGTCCTCAACTTTTTTCCCGCAAGCGCCCAACGCCAGCAGGGCGGCCAGGGCAAGGGCCGTTGCGGCAGCGGGTTTGAATTTGGATGCGTGCATGTCTGTTCCTTTTATGAAAAATGAAAAGTGAAAATCAAAGGTGAAGCTCAATCTGTCGATCGGCGGATATTTGGCTGAACGCCAGCCAGACACCAATTTAGCGGCGTCTTGCGGGTATGCCCCATGAGACAGCGTCCCACAGGGCTGTAGGGGTTTTTCGACGAGTGCGAGCCTGCGGGCCCGGGTCTTCAGTGCGCGCGGCCGTGGCCCGTCAGGCGTATGCGCTTGTGCGGGTTGTCCAGCCGTGCACCCGAGGTAGGGCCGGCGCCGCGGCTGCTTCTGGAGCCGTTGTCCGGCCTGTCCCCTACCTGGCCTTTGGAAGGGCTGGGCTCTGGCTTGTGGGCGTGAAGGGTGTTGCTGCTTTTCATGGGGGCCTCCTTGGCTTGCGGGCGCCGGCTTTCCGGACGGTCCGCCGCGCCTGCTGTCATGGGAATCCTGGAATCCGTTCAATTCACTTTAAAAGCCGCGCGGCATGGCAGTTGTAGGCAATGCCTGCCCATGACGTAGGAAAAAACCTACAAAACCCCACCGGCTTGGGCGATGGGCCGCGCCGGCGAGCGAACATGCTCGGGCCGCACGCCCACGCCTACCGCATAGGCCGGCAGCGCCTGCAGCAGCGGCCAGCGACGCATCAGCCCCAAAGGCCAGGGCAACGCCATGGGCGGCGCCTCGGTGCCGCGCGCCGCCAGCACCGGGCTGAGCAGGCGGTTCTGGATGGCCACCTGGGCCGCCTGGGTGAGGCGGGTCGGTAGCAGGCGCCGCTTTTCCACCTGCGCCAGGAAAGGCGTCAGGGCCGCCGTGCCCACGCGCGCATCGGCCAGCGGCGCGGCCAGCGCGTTGGCCGCCGCCACCGCATCCTGCACCGCCAGGTTG
>NZ_JBFUBY010000472.1:0-1865 GCF_056405515.1 Polaromonas sp. P1_G2 | reverse complement strand
CCGCCACTGCTGCGCCCAAGCTTGCAGTCAAAGCCCTGTCCGAGGATAAGTCAGTCCAGGACGGGCAATTCACGCATCAAAAATGGGAGCGATTGAGCACCCAGCGCGATACCCTTATTAACGCTGTCATCCGTGTGTTCACTTGGCTCAACGGAGGTGTTTATCTGCTGGTTCTTCTCGCCTGGATTGCCGGGCATTTTTCAAACTACCGAATCGTTGACGGAAATACGCTTATGGCCTTGGTTGGAGCAACTGTGGTGCAAGCCGGACTTGCTTTTGCGGCCATTGTGAAGTTCTTGTTTCCAGCCACTTCTGACGAATAGGAAGGTGCGGCAGGAAGTCTGTTTGTAATCAGCCAGCCAGCGCCGCCTTCACCGCTGCCGAGACCTGGCCCATGTCGGCCTTGCCGGCCAGTTTGGCTTTCACCGCGCCCATGACCTTGCCCATGTCGCCGGGGCCGCTGGCGCCCAGTTCGGCCACGATGGCTTTCACGGCGGCGGCAACCTCGTCGGCGCTCAGGCGTGCGGGCAAATAGGCCTGCAGCACCACCAGTTCGGCGGCTTCCTTGTCGGCCAGGTCCTTGCGCTCGGCCTTCTGGAAGGCTTCCAGCGAGTCCTTGCGCTGTTTGATCAGCTTGTCGACGATGGCGACCACGGCGGCATCGTCCAGCACGACGCGCTCATCGACCTCTTTTTGCTTGAGGGCGGCCAGCAACAGGCGGATGGTGCCCAGGCGCTCGCTGTCCTTGGCGCGCATGGCGGTCTTCATGTCTTCGGTGATCTGGTCTTTGAGGGCTGACATTCGGGGCTCCTGAGGGCGGGAAGAGGGAAGGGATGCGTGGGGCTGGTGCCAGAAAGCACAAAAGCCCGCAGAGCGTCCTCGTGCGGGCTTTTTGTTGCCGTGAGGCGGTACTAAAGGATTAGTACAGCTTCTTGGGCAACTGCATCGAGCGGATACGCTTGTAGTTGCGCTTGACGGCGGCTGCCTTCTTGCGCTTGCGCTCCGCCGTTGGCTTTTCGTAAAACTCGCGGGCGCGCAGGTCGGTCAGCAGGCCGAGTTTTTCAATGGTGCGCTTGAAACGGCGCAGAGCCACGTCGAAGGGCTCGTTGTCTTTTACACGGATGGTGGTCATTGTTCAATTGATCCAAAAGGTGCGCCTTTATCGATCTGATCAGGATCAGGCCAGGCACGGGTTTGCTAGCAAAGCCTTGGATTATATACCACCCCCACGGTCGTTCACTTCGTGTAACTCCCTGCCCCCAGAGGGGGCCGCCCGCCTGCGGCCCGGCAAAGCCGGTTCCGCGGCTCATGCTGGCCTTGGGCGGCTCGCTTCGCATCGCCTTGGGGCTGTCGGCTGTCCATCCAGTGGGGGCCGCGGGACTGGCTCTGCCAGACCGCAGGCGCCGCCCCCTTGAGGGGGAACAGGCTACACGCAGTGAGCCTGGACGGGGGTGGATTTACTCTCTGATGAAAGCCAGCAAATCCTGGTTGAGCCGCTCCTTGTGGGTGTCGGCCAGGCCGTGCGGCGCACCGGGGTAGACGATCAGCCTGGCGTTTTTCACGAGTTTCGCGGCGGCGCGGCCTGAGGCGTCGATGGGCACGATCTGGTCGTCGTCGCCGTGGATCACCAGGGTCGGCACGTTAAAGCGCTTGAGGTCCTCGGTGAAGTCGGTGGCCGAGAAAGCCGCGATCGAATCATAGGTGTTCTTGTGGCCCGCCTGCATGCCCTGCACCCAGAACGACTGGATCAAACCTTGCGAGACCTTGGCGCCGGGGCGGTTGAAGCCGAAAAACGGGCCCGAGGCGATGTCCAGGTAAAGCTGCGAACGGTTGGCCAGTTCGCCCTGGCGAATGCCGTCGAACAC
>NZ_JBFUBY010000471.1:0-1890 GCF_056405515.1 Polaromonas sp. P1_G2 | reverse complement strand
CCTGCAGGCCATGACCGGCTGGGACAAGGAAATCACGCCCAACGCCATCGAGGTCTACATCTCGCGCCTGCGCGGCAAGCTCGAGCCGCACGGCATCGCCGTGCGCTCGATTCGCGGTTTTGGCTACCGCCTGGAACTGACGGAAGCCGCGCCCGGCATGCCCGGCGCGGGCGCCGAGTAAGCGCCGGCGCATGGACGCCCCCGGCCGTCCCTGGGCCGACCGCCTGAAGGCCCGCCTGGCCGCCCTGGCCACTCGAACCGGCAACAGCCGCCTGGTGCCGCCGGCCATGAAGTCCGGCCTGCAGCGCCGCCTGCTGCTGCTGTTGCTGGTGCCGCTGGGGATTTTTGCGCTGATCAGCGTGTACTTCGATTACCAGACCGCCGGCAACGTCGCGCTGCAAAAAGACCAGCAGCTGGCGCGGCTGATCCCGTTGCTGGCCGATTCCGTGGTGGGGCCCGGCATCACGCCCGGGGGGCGCGAGCCCCTGCTGCTGCTGGCGCCGGCGGTGGACGATTTCCTCAAGGCCCGCACCGGTTCCGCCGGCTTCCGGATTTCCGACGCCCAGGGCGAATTCATGGCCGGCGAGGCCTGGATCCCCGACCTCCTGCCGGCCACACATGAGACCGAATTCCACAGCATCGAACACAAGGGCGCCACCTACCGTATCGCGGCCCAGCGCGTCAATACGGCTGCGGGTGAGCTGATCGTGCAGCTGGCCGACGGCTCCGACCCGCGCCAGCAGTGGGTGCGCTCCGTGCTGATCAAGGTGCTGCTGCCCAACCTCATCCTGGTGCTGGCCGCAGGCTTCGCGCTCAACTGGGCCGTCACGCGGGCGCTCAAGCCGCTGATCGAGCTCAAGGATGCGGTGGAGCGCCGCAGCCCGCGCGACCTGAGCGCCATAGACCCGCAGACCACGCCCGCCGAGGTCCAGCCGCTGGTCAGCGCGCTGAACCGGCTGTTCAGCCTGGTGAACGACCAGGCCGAGGGCCAGCGCCGTTTTGTGGCCGACGCCGCGCACCAGCTGCGCACTCCGCTGGCCGGGCTGCAGGCGCAGGTCGAGGCCTGGGCGCAGGCCGCCAAGGTCGCGCAAGCCGCGGGTTCGGATGGCGCCGTCACGCTGTCGGCCGAAAAAATCATCAAGCTGCGCAACGCGACCCGCCGCACCTCGCAGCTGGCCAACCAGCTGCTGGCGCTGTCGCGCGCCGACGCCTCGGCGGCCGCCGCCCAGCCCATGCAGCGGGTGGACCTGAAGGATTTGTGCGAATCCATCCTTCCGCTGCACCTGGACGCCGCCGCCCGCAAGGGCATAGACCTGGGGCTGGAGGYCCAGCCCGCCCAGGCCACGGGTTACGAATGGCTGCTGCGCGAACTGCTGGGCAACCTGGTGGACAACGCCGTCAAGTACACGCCGGCCGGCGGCACCGTCACCATACGCTGCGGCCCCGGCGCGCCGCCGGACGACAAGCTGGACCCCGGCCAACGGCGCTCCGGGGTGTTCCTGGAGGTGGAGGATGACGGCCCCGGCATCGCGCCGCACGAACGCGCCAGGGCCTTGCAGCGCTTTTACCGGGTCCAGGGCACGGAGGGCGAGGGCAACGGCCTGGGTCTGGCCATCGCCAGCGAAATTGCCCGGGTCCACCATTCCCAGCTGGAGTTGGGCGACGGCGGTACCGAGGCCTCCGGCCCGCGCGGATTGCGGGTCCGCCTGAGTTTGTAGTCCGCCCGCCACAGTGAGCGCTCGCTGTTACGAAAGAGAACGTTGTAGCTTCGCCTCACGCAGTAAAACCCAGGCATCGCAAGCCCTGATCCGTCACTTCCCTGTGCGAGAATCAATTGCAACGATTTCCGGTTTTTTGAAACATTCTCCATCCATCGCCTATGTCCGACTT
>NZ_JBFUBY010000470.1:0-1892 GCF_056405515.1 Polaromonas sp. P1_G2 | reverse complement strand
AAATTACGGCGGCCTGGCCGAAGAAGCTCTGGAACCAGATGAGTTTTTTGTTGGCGCGTATCAGGTTCAGGTAATTTGCCAGCACTGTCGAGAATCGCCCGTCGAGCTGGCCGCGTTCCACAGCCTCGCCATGATCCAGCGCGATGGGCTCGCTGTATTCCCGAACCCGTACCAGATGATGGCGAAGGTTGGCCTCGTAGCGCTGCTGCATGAAGTTGAGCTTGATCAGCGGCCTGCCGATGTAATGAGCCAGCACACTCCCGACCAGGCAATAGGCGACCGCGGCCCAGACCATGTAGCCTGGGATGCTGTAGCTGCTGCCGCCCAGGGTGAACCCAAACGGACCGGACAGTGTCCAGAGGATGCCGACAAAACTGACCAGCGTCACGACCGCGTTGAGCACGCCCATCGTCAATGAAATCGTGGACGTGGTGAAAGAGTGCACGTCTTCCTGGATCCGCTGGTCCGGGTTGTCGGGGCTGGCGTTGATGTCGATGGCAGCCGAATAACGCGCGAGCTCCATCTTGTAGAAAGCCTGGTGTGACAGCCAGCGGCGCAGGTAGTCGCGTGTCATCCAGGCGCGCCAGCGCATTTGAAGCAGCTGGGTCAGGTAGAACTTGTAGACGGCAATGATGATCGCGCCAAAGGCGAGGTAGCTGAAGCGGCCCATCTGCTGCCAGAAGACAGTCTGGTCGCGTTTTTCAAGCGCGTCGTAAAACACGCGGTACCAGTCGTTGAACTGCACCGCCATGTAGACCGTGCCGAGGTTGAGCAGCACGATGGCCAGCAGCAGGCCGCGTGCTTTCCATTTTTCTTCGGAGCGGAAATAGGGCGCGGCCAGCGCCACTACGCGCCCCACCAAACGCCGGAAAGCGCTGAGTTTGGCGAACAGGCCGGAGGCGGGTGTCTGGGTCATGGTGGACATCTTTTTGTTTTCAGATTCAGGAAAGCTGGTTCGAAACGCCGCTGGCCACATGGCCCGAGGGCACGTGCTGGGCGGCGGAATGGACGTGGCCGGTCTGGTCGTCAAAGAAGAAGTCGGGCTCGAACTCGCGCAGGAACTCGCCCTTGGCCAGGCCGCCCAGGAACATGGCCTCGTCGACCTCGATGTTCCACTCCATCAGCGTGCGGATGGCGCGTTCGTGCGCCGGGGCGCTGCGCGCGGTGACCAGCGCGGTGCGTATGCGCATGTGCGAGGTGCCGACCTGCTGCAGCCGGTGCAGCGCTTCGAGCAAGGGCTTGAAGGGGCCGGCCAGCAGCGGCTGCGAAGCCTTGTCGCGCTCATGCTGCTGGAAGGCGGAAAGGCCCTGGGCCTGGAACACGCGCTCGGCCTCATCGGAGAACAGCACCGCGTCGCCGTCGAAGGCGATGCGCACTTCGTTGGGGTGGGCGTCACTGGCGCGCACCGAATGGGGGTAGACCTGCGCGGCCGGCACGCCGGCGGCCAGCGCGTCGCGCACGTCGCTCAGGTGAGCCGACAAAAACAGGTTGGCGTGCAGGGGCTTGAGGTAGCGCCAGGGCGCTTCGCCGCGGTTGAAGGTGCCGCGCTCAATCTTGAGGCCGTAGTGCTGGGCCGAGCGGAATACGCGCATGCCCGAGACCGGGTCGTTGCGCGAAAGGATCACGACTTCCACACGCTGCGCGGGCGCCGCGGGGCTGGCGGCTTCGCCGGCGCTTTCGGGGGCATCGTTGAAGGCCAGCAGCTTTTTGACGAGCGAGAAGGCGACGCCGGGCTTGGCCGGCACGTCCAGGCGTTCGAGCTGCAGCTTCATGTAGGCCGCGTCTTTTTTGACGCCGGGCGGCGGTGCGGCCGTCATGCCGGTTTCAAAGACGAGGTTTTCTTCCTCGAAATCAAACAGCGCGCGCGACGAAATCGCCACCACGAGCTGACC
>NZ_JBFUBY010000469.1:0-1926 GCF_056405515.1 Polaromonas sp. P1_G2 | reverse complement strand
GGCAAACAATTCGCGCGCCTTGTCCTCGTCGCCGGGATAGCCGCCCAGGGGCGTGAGGGCGTCCGGCGCGAAGGCGAGGAAGTTGTCCAGCGCCAGGCGGCGCGTGATGTCTTCTATATGAGGGTTCAGGCCCCGGTTCTCATGGATGACCAGCACGGTGGGCAGCTTGCCGGTGGCGTTGGCCGGCTTCGCGAGGTAGCCCTTGACGGTGCCGGTGCCGGCGGACGACGGGTAGCTGACCATCTCGGTCTTCAGGCGCTTGTCGTCTTTGGGGATTTGCTGCCCCGCAGCAAAGTTCGGGCTCAAGGCGGCCAGCAGGGCGGTGGCCGTCATGCCGGCGGTGGCGAATTTCTGGGCGCGTTCCAGGAAGCCGCGCCGGTCCAGGGTGCCGTGCACATAGGCGTCAAACAGAATCAGCAGTTCCTGGTCAAAGTCCTGGGCAGTCTTGAGTGGCATGGCGGCTCCTGCAAAAAGTCCAGCATAACGATTCAGGCGCCGCCTTGCAAAGAGTGCCTTGCCCGCCACACCGCGGCGGGGTGGCCGATGCTGGCCTGCTATGAAACAAATAGCTGCTGGCGCTCATGCCGGCTGGGCTGGGAGCCTTGTTATGCCTGCGGCGGGCGGAAAACCGGCAAAAACCTGTTTTAATAATGCCTTGGCCGCCGGCCGCTCAAATTGACACGGCGGGCTTTCTGTGACTCACTGGCTCACCGGCCTGCCGGCCGCACTGCCTCCGGCAGCGGCGCCCCACAACGAGGAGAACCGCATCTTGAACCTGATTTCATGGCTGATGGCATTGCTGGGCGTGGCCGTGGGCGCGCTGGCCGGGATCCTGTTGTACGCCCGCGCCTTGCGCAAAAAGGCCGGCGAAAATCTGCGCGTTCCCAAAAAATGGCCGCTGACCGCGCGCGGCGTCGTGACCAACGATGAATATGAAGTCTGGAAATGGATGCGCAGCACCTTTCACGACCACGTGGTGATGCTCAAGCTCCCGGTGCTGCGCTTCACCATTCCTGTCGAAAAAGACAAGGACAAGGAAAAAAACAAGGAAAAGAAAGAACGCCTGCTCGAACTGCTCAACGGCGTCTATACGACCTTCACCGTCTGCACGCTGGACGGCAAGGTGGTGGGCTGTGTCGACCTGCGCGGCAAGCGCGATGTGAGCCGGGCCAGCCGCGAACTCAAGGAAAACCTGCTGTCCGATTGCGGCATCGCCTACACCACGGTGAAGGCCAGCCGACCGCCCAGCGTCAGCGCCATGCGCGCGGCCTTCCTGGGTGAAATCCCCGAAGAGCTGATCCAGGAAGACCAGGAGACGCGCGGCGGCGACAGCAGCTTCCATGCCGACCTGGAGTCTTTCACCCGGGAGCGCATGAAGGCCGCCAAGGACGCCGCGCTCAAGGAACTCAACAAGGAAACCAAGCAGGAGGCCGCCCAGGCCGCCGCCAATCGCAACATCGGCTTCAACCCCGACGGCACCGGCGGCCTTCGCATCGACAAGGGAGACCGTTTTGCCATGCAGTGGGAGGACTCCTTCATCGAACCCGCGGATGCGCGGCCCGCCAAGCTCGAATAAGGGCCGGCCTATGAGCGCGGGCCCCCAGCAGGTGTTTGCCCCGGCACGCCTCCAGCCTTTCAGTCTTGTCCCCCTCGCCATGAAAAAGCCATCGTGAGCAGGCTGGGCCATACCCGCGACAAGATCTACAAGACCGTGGCGCGGCAGCTTCATGGCGTGGTGCCGTGCTGGATCTGCGGCGAACACGTCACGCCCGAGGCTGCGACTCTGGAGCACATCCAGCCGCTCAGCGAGGGCGGCAACAGCCACGCGGAAAACCTCGCCATCAGCCATGAAGTCTGCAACGGCCAGCGGCATGCCGTGGGCACGGTGCCAGCCTCGGCCGCCGCGCCCGGGCGCGTGCTCAGGCG
>NZ_JBFUBY010000468.1:0-2898 GCF_056405515.1 Polaromonas sp. P1_G2 | reverse complement strand
CCCCCGGCCAGCAACCCTCAGAGGAGAGCGCCCCGCCGGAGCAAAACCCGAACTCAGGCCGGCCGCCGGGCCAACAAAGCCCAAACCCCAGCCATAGACAACAACGCCCCACCCGCAAAATTAAACCTCCGCTGCGCCCGCGGCGAAGCCAGCAGCGTGCGAGCCGAGGCGGCAAACACCGCATAAAGCGTGGCGTTCAAACTAGCCATCACCACAAAGGTCACGGCCAACACCCAGAGCTGGCGAGTGACGTCGGCAGCCGGGTTGATGAACTGCGGCAGGAAGGCCACAAAAAACACAATCCCTTTGGGGTTGAGCGCGGTGACCAGATAGGTGTTGCCGAACAGCTTCCACAAGGAGCCCGGGGCTTCGGGCGCCGCGGCCTGCATGGGTGAAATGCCGGCACGCAAGAGTTTGATGCCGAGGTAGAGCAGGTACAGGCCGCCGGCCCACTTGACCACCGTGAACCAGAAGGCCGACGCCGCCAGCAGCGCGCCCAGGCCGAACAGGGACACGACCAGCGCGGTCGAGTCGCCCAGCGCCACGGCGGCAACCAGCGGGATGTTGGCCCGCTTGCCATGCGCCATCGAATAGCTGATGACCGTGAGGATGGTCGGGCCGGGAATGATGAGCAGGACGGCGGTTGCGGCGACAAAAGCGAGCCAGAGCTGGAGGGACATGGTGCGTGTTTCCGAAGTTGCGGGGCCATGAAGCCATGAAGGGGGATTGGGTTTCATGATAACGCCGGCCGCCCGCATCTGCCTAAAATCGCCCATGCCTTCCGCCACCCCACCCAAGCCTCCCGCAGCAGCCGCATCACCCGCCGCGGGCCTTTTTACCGACGACAGCCGGACCACGCGTTGCGCCTGGTGCCAGGCCACGGCGGTTTACCGCAACTACCACGACAGCGAATGGGGTTTCCCGGTCGACGACGAGCGCCGGCTGTTCGAGAAGATCTGCCTCGAAGGTCCACGCGGGCAAAATCGCCTCGACCATCAACAACGCACAGCGTGTGATCGAGCTGCGCAAAGAGTTCGGCTCACTGGGCGCTTTTGTCTGGCGGCTGGAGCCGGAGGCCAAAAGCCGGCCCGCGCGCATCACGCACGAGGCTGTCAAGGCCATGCCCACTTCACCGGCCTCGACCACGCTGTCCAAGGACCTMAAAAAACGCGGCTGGACTTTTGTCGGGCCGACCACGATGTACGCCTTCATGCAGGCCATGGGACTGGTCAACGACCACATCGAGGGTTGCGCAAGCCGCAAGGCGGCGCTGGCGGCGCGCAAGGCCTTTACGCCGCCCAAGGTGTCGTAAGTTATAGCCAGCGGGCGCGCTTGAAGCGCCAGTAGAGAAGCGAGCAAGCCACCACAATCATGCTGATCGCCATGAGGTAGCCGTAGCGCCATTTAAGTTCGGGCATGGCTTCAAAGTTCATGCCCCATATGCCAGCAAACGCCGTACAGACCGCAAAGATACTGGCCCAGGCCGCGAGCTTCTTGGTCACTTCGCTTTCCTCGATGGTCACCATCGCCAGGTTCACCTGGATGGCCGTGCCAATCGTGTCGCGCATGTTTTCGATCAGCGCATTGATGCGCGTCAAATGATCGACCACATCGCGGAAATAATCCTGCACGCCGGCGCAAATCTGCGGCACGCGTCCGCCGTAAAGTTTGCTGGCGCCTTCAAGTAGCGGCGCAACCGCATGCTTGAGCACCATCACGCTGCCCTTGAGTTCGTAGAGCCGTTCGATGTTCTTGCGCGCGGCGCCGGGCGTGAAGATGTCTTTCTCGATCAGCTCCAGCTCGGTCTCGAGTTCGTCAAGAACGGGAAAGTAGCGGTCCACCACCGCGTCCATCAAGGCATACAGCACAAAACCCGAGCCGTTGCGCAACAGCTCCGGCTCGCGCTCGCAGCGTTCGCGCACACCCAGGAAACCTTTGTTGCTGCGGTTGCGCACCGAGAGCACATAGTTCTTGCCGGTGAACACGTCGACCTCGCCGACGTGAAGCTCGCCCGGCTTGTCGGTGGAAGGCTCTACCAGGTGCAGCACCGAAAACAGCGAAGCACCGTATTCCTCGATCTTGGGCCGCTGGTGGCCGTGCCGGGCGTCTTCGACCGCGAGTTCATGCAGGCCGAACTCGTGCTGCATTTCCTCGAGTTCTTCCGGCGTGGCGTCTTGCAGCGCCACCCAGACAAAAGCATCGGGCCGGCAGATGTAGTCGCTGATCTCACTGACCGGGATGTCGGCGAGTTTGGTGCCGTTCTGGTAAACCACGCAATTGATAAGCATCTGTGAATCCCAAGTTGGCCTCTTGCGTGGATTCTGGCACAGCGGCCACCGGGCACAAGCCCAGGCTCAGACAGCTTTACGCGGCACCACCAGCTTGTAGGTCGACTGCTGCAGCACGTCTCCGTGCTGGTTGAGTGTCTGGCTGCGCACCACCACCCGGCCCCGGTCGGGCCGCGACGCCGAGGGGGTCACGCTGACCACCTCGGTTTCCACATGCAGCACGTCGCCGGGGCGTGTCGGTTTGGGCCAGCTGATTTCACCACCGGCGCCTATGATGCCGCCGGCCAGCGGCAGGCCGCCGCCCACCAGCAATCGCATGGTGACGGCCGCCGTGTGCCAGCCGCTGGCGGCCAGGCCGCCAAAGAGAGTCGCCTTGGCGGCTTCGTGGTCCAGATGGAAAGGCTGGGGATCAAACTGTGCTGCGAACGAGATGATTTGCGCCTCGTCCAGCGCGTACTCGCCGCTCACAAAACGGTCGCCCACCCTCAGGTCATCGAGGTAGTGCCGCGTGGCCGCGTCGGGTGTTTGCGTCATGGTGTTCATGGGCTGTCCTTGATGCGAGATCGCCGATTCACGCTGCGGCCTTGGCGGCCATCTGCCTCGGCAACAG
>NZ_JBFUBY010000467.1:0-1938 GCF_056405515.1 Polaromonas sp. P1_G2 | reverse complement strand
CTACCACTCGGTCAGTACATCCAATAAAGGACACCTCGGTGTCCTTTATTTTTTGGGATTTAGAAAGCAGGACCCCCACCAAACAAGCGGCTTGCTACGTGGTCCGCTTGAATCCTGTCGAAATCTGACCCACATAAGCCCTGTCTGTGATGTAAGCCCTGCCACAAAGGCGGCACATCACGCACAGCGCCACAGCGCAATCACCGGGCATCCAAATAGGGCCAGAAGGTTATGACACCGGTTGCCGCTGCTGCACAAGCCGCAATTAACACGCCGCCGGCGGCAAGATCCTTTGCGCATTTGACTGCCAATGAATAGTGTGGCGACACAACATCGCAGAGCGACTCCACTGCTGTGTTCATGGCCTCTGCCATCCAAACCATGGTCATCGCGCCAATCAGCCAGCGCCAATCGCCGGCGTTCACTCGGCACCAAGCGGCCAATCCCGTCACCAGCATTGTGGCGATTAGATGCAGCCATGCGTTGTGCTGTGTTTTAAGCATCAAAGCTATCCCCTCGAAGGCATAACCAAAGCTCTTGAGGCGTGCGACCAGAGCGAATCGCTGCGGAGCGCAGGCACGAGGGACTTCTTTCATTTCTCATCCTTCTTATTGACCAGCCGCCAAGCCTGGGCAACACATGAACGTCGAGCAGTGCACGCCCGTATAGCGTGCAACCCATACAAGCAGCCCCATACCGTGGCCATCAAAATACAGCAAGCCATCACAGTGCGCCGGCCGGCTCCAGCGTCAAACAGGTGCGCCCGGCAAGCGGAATCTGCAAGCACACCTTTCCCATGTTGTCAGCCAGAACCTGCGTCAGGCATGCACCTGCAACCCGATAGGGTGCTAACGGACGCAGGCCCGACACACCCAAGTTTTTAATGCCATCGCCGGCTCCGCCGTATAGCACCGCTTGCAAAGAGCTGCTTACATCATCGGAGTGCGCGGCTGCAACCAGCACATCGGGATAGGACAGGGGCTCCAACCTGGGACCTTTTGATGAAGGTGGGTTACTGATCAAGTTTCGAAAACTGTCGCGCCCTCCGGAATGCGCCATCAGCTCGACACCGTGCGCCCATACCGAGGCTTTATTTCTGTGGGCGACCCCATGACTGAGAGTCGTTGGACACTCGTGCTCCAAGGCATCCATGCAGTTTTGATACACACACTCATCGCCCAACTCCATCGCCGCCAAGGCCGTCGCTGCGTAGGCACTGCCTCTTGAGAAACCATAGTTTCCCGTGTCGATGGGCCAGAATTCACTGCGTCGAAGCCGCTCATGTCTATCGAACAGCTGACGTCTCAACAACAGCCATTGGCGACGCGCCAAGTCAGGTTCCAGCGCATTCAAAAAGTAGCAGGGCATCGCCAGAGGCATCGCGCCACCAATGGCGGGTAAGGCCAATCCCGTATACGTGGAACGACATGGCACGTAGCGACCCATGCCATCCAGAAACTCCGCATCCAGATGCCGGCGAAACTCCGGCGCGTGACCGGCCCATTTCATCTGACCGTACTGCGCATCGTGGGCACGCAGTGCCGCGGCTCCCATTGTGTTGCACAGGGGATAGACCCAGTTGGGCTCGCAGGCCATCAGATAAAAGGGTGAACGTTCGTATTCTTTTTCCAACCTGGACAGCAAAGACTCGAAACTGTGTTCGTAGCGTTTTCCGTTCGGGTGCACCAGCGTAAAGGAACCTTTTTTTGAAAATTCCTGACTTCCTGTGCTGGCCTGGAACAGGGCCATCTGCAGCGCCACGAAGCCCGTGTACATGATGTTTTCACGGGCGGTAGGGTCGGGGTTCCACCGCAAGTTTCCCCATAGATTTTCCAGCGACCAGTAGGCCCACGCGCGGTGCTGAGACTGCTTGTTCAGTAGCTTGCTTTGCGCGTCGCTCATGTATCCGCCCAACGCAGGCGTGAAGCGTGCCTGCGT
>NZ_JBFUBY010000466.1:0-2771 GCF_056405515.1 Polaromonas sp. P1_G2 | reverse complement strand
GCGCTGGGCAACCGGGTTGGCGCACTGAAGATCGCGACGCGCGGCGGCCAGAACTACACGCTGACGGCTGCCCAGATCGCGGGCTGAACCTCGCCTCTTCTCATCAACCAGGCGAGCCATCCTCGCCCGCCGCTTTCACCAAGACATCCCATGCGGCCCGGCCGGCCGCCGCAGCGCTCACGCGCAGCTGCTTGCGCCTGGAGGCCTCTCCGCGCACCAGCGTGACTGCTTGCTGCGGAACGTCCAGGCAGCCGGCCAGCCATTTCACAAGCGCCTGGTTGGCCTTGCCGTCCACCGGTGGCGCCTGCAGCCGCAGGCGAAGTGCCTGCCGGCCGGCTTCGCCGTGCAGGCCTGCCGCCTGGGTTCTGGCGGCATTTGGCACCACGTGCACATCGACCAGCACATCGCCGTTCTTTTCCGTCCGCAGAAAAGCAAGGTCAGGCGGTGGTGTGGGCGGGGTCATGGTTGAGCAGGGCAGGCAATCGGGTGGATGAGGGAGTGGGCCGGGCATGAAAAAAGCCCGACATCTTTCGATATCGGGCTCTAAGCAGAATTACCTTACTGCTTACGGCTTGCTGGCTGTCGGAAACGGCCAGGCCGCTTGCGGGTTCAGAGTCGTCTGAGCCGCAGGCGCAGCCGCGGCAGCGGGCGCCTTGGCAGCAGGTTTTTTCGCGGCTTTCTTCGCAGCGGGCTTTTTCGCTGCTTTCTTGGCGGCAGGCTTCTTCGCAGCGGCTTTCTTGGCCGCTGGTTTCTTCGCTACCTTCTTCGCGGCCTTCTTGGCTGCCGGCTTTTTCGCTGCGGCTTTCTTCGCCGCTGGCTTCTTGGCCGCTACCCTTCTTRGCCGCTACTTTTTTCGCAGGGGCTTTCTTCGGAGCAGCTTTTTTAGCCGCAGTTTTTTTCGCAGTTGCCATAGTTTTCTCCTTGATCACGTTGCAAAGAGCACTTCACGGTTGGAGTACGTAAAGCGATTCACGGCGTTGGGCCCCGGATAAACCGGTCCCAGCGCCGCGAACACAGGAGCAAAGCCCAACGCGCACTCTGCGGTGCTGTCATTGGTCATTGCAATTCTAGAAATCATTGTCGGCTTGTGTTGCGCGTCTTGTTCAATCAATCCCAGGAAAGGGCACCACCGGACTGGTACTCGATCACGCGGGTTTCAAAGAAATTGCGTTCTTTTTTCAGGTCGATCATTTCGCTCATCCACGGGAATGGATTCTCCTCGTTGGGGAAGAGAGTTTCAAGTCCGATCTGCGTGGCGCGGCGATTGGCGATGTAGCGCAGGTAACCCTTGAACATGGAGGCGTTGAGGCCGAGCACGCCGCGCGGCATGGTGTCTTCGGCGTAGCGGTATTCCAGTTCGACGGCTTTCATGAACAGGGCCTTGATCTCGGCCTTGAACTCCGCCGTCCAGAGATGGGGGTTCTCGAGCTTGAGCTGGTTGATCAGGTCGATGCCGAAATTGCAGTGCATGGACTCGTCGCGCAGGATGTACTGGTATTGTTCTGCGGCGCCGGTCATCTTGTTCTGGCGGCCCAGGGCAAGGATCTGGGTGAAACCGACGTAGAAGAACAGGCCTTCCATCAGGCAGGCGAAGACGATCAGCGACTTGAGCAGGGTCTGGTCGGCTTCGGTGGTGCCGGTCTTGAAGTGCGGGTCGGAGATGACTTCAATGAAAGGGATCAGGAACTGGTCCTTGTCCTTGATGGACTGGACTTCGTTATAGGCATTGAAGATCTCGGCTTCATCCAGGCCCAGCGACTCGGTGATGTACTGGTAGGCGTGGGTGTGGATGGCTTCTTCAAAAGCCTGGCGCAGCAGGAACTGGCGGCACTCGGGCGCCGTGATGTGGCGGTAGGTRCCCAGCACGATGTTGTTGGCGGCCAGCGAGTCGGCAGTCACGAAGAAACCCAGGTTGCGCTTGACCAGGCGGCGTTCGTCCTCGGTCAGGCCGTTCGGGTCTTTCCAGAGGGCGATGTCGCGCGTCATGTTCACTTCCTGCGGCATCCAGTGGTTGGCGCAGGTGGCGAGGTATTTTTCCCAGGCCCATTTGTACTTGAACGGCACCAGCTGGTTGACGTCGGTCTGGCCGTTGATGATGCGTTTGTCGGAAGCCTTGACGCGCTGTGCCTTGGCGGGTTCTGCGGAGACAGGAGCCGAAGGGGCTGCGGCTTGTGCCGGTGTGAAGGCACCGTCGTTGAGCATGCGCACTTGCGCCTGGGGTTGCTCGGCGGCGTTAAAAGAAAGAGGCGGAAGTTCCATCGAGCGGCCTTCGGGCGAGCCGCTGTTCTGAGATGTTTGCAACGATGGTTTGACTTCTTCGTCCCAGGTCAACATAGAGGTTTCCAATACTGTGGGATTATGAAAGCAGCGATACAAAATGAAAAGTGTTCATTCACATCGCTACAAAATTGTGTTGCTCATATACATCGAATCGCGGGGCCGGGCGGTCCCGCGATTCAATGCTTTTATTGGCAGGCCTCGCATCCCGGATCGTCGATCGCGCAGAACTTGATGTCGGTGGCAGGCGTTGCATTCATCTGTGCCTGTGCTGCTGCGGCGGCCGTTTCGAGCGCGCTCATACCGCCGGCGGCGGGTGCGGAGCCGGACGACACCGAGTTCATCTTGCCCGCGGTCACGGTCGATTTCTCGGCGTGCGTCGCGCTCTGCGTGCGCAGGTAATAGGTGGTCTTCAGGCCACGCAGCCAGGCGAGCTTATAGGTGTCGTCGAGCTTCTTGCCCGAAGCGCCCGCCATATAGATATTGAGCGATTG
>NZ_JBFUBY010000465.1:0-1943 GCF_056405515.1 Polaromonas sp. P1_G2 | reverse complement strand
CACAAATCCTTCACGAAGCGCCACTTCAACCGGACCGACGCGCTGATACAGCAGAAAGCCGGCTCCTGCCAGCCCGACCCACCACGCGACCTCATCGCGCTGCGTGATTCGCACGCCCACATACAGGGAGCCAATCAACGTGAGCCAGAAGCCCATCTGCCCCGACAGATGCCGGATCATGTACGCATCGCCGGTACGGAACAGCGCGAGAAGCAGATGGAGCAGGCTCACCGGCACAAAGGTGAAGCTAAGTATTTGAGCGGCTCGCGCGGCGGGTGAATTGTTTTTGGATTTTTGTGTCATGCCGGCAATCGTAATCCGAAGCTGACAACAACACAGGGCTCGAATGCGTGGCCATATCCGTCAATTGGATGACGCCCCCTCTCCCACTCCTGGCTAAACTATCGCTGCGCCCAGGCCATCGGATCTTGACCCGGGCTGGGTTACAGGCAGCGATGGTCAAACCCAACAGAATCGACTGTATGGCCTGTGCTCATTTATATTGAGGAGGCGGCAACCACACTGTCCGCCTAGAATCGATTCTCGGGGTTGGTCCTTTTTTATCGAGCTGAACGAAACTCAAAATGGACAACAAGTTTTTTAATAACAAGCACCTGGGTGGGTTTCCAGCGGCCAAGTTATACCGCAGGTCTTGCGGTACACATTACGTTAGATCGCTATGCGTTGCTTGATTCTTGTCGAAGACACCTTCCAAGTCACCGGGAGAGGTCTTGTCATAGTGCCAGGCCCACTCCGAGAGGAAGTAACGGGTATCGGAAGTCTCCCGGTCGAACTTCGGAAGCCTTCGGGAGAGCGAGTGCAAGCCAGGTTGACCCTTACTCATACGCATCAGTCTCCTCCCGCGCCCCCTGAACTTGCCAAACGATGGACCTCCATACTGCGCGGTGTAGGAAAGGAAGATGTTCCGATTGGCACTGAAGTGTGGGAACTGGAAGAGTCTGAAAGCTCAAGGCTCTTGGCCGAGGATCGCGCAATCTTCTTTAAGGCGAGCGAAGAGGCAGGCGGTGGCGGATCGTCAAAAGTTCGTTGCGATATGTGTGGATCACCGATCACATTTCGATGGCAGGGTTCAGTTGGGTTCCATTCCTGCGCGTGCGGGAAATTCTCCGGCACGCTGAGGGGTCTCTGACTGTGAGCGCGSGACCTACCCAGCAAGCCGACACGGACGTCCAAAGGCATCCTATCCTTGGTCACCGGTCACAAGCACGTTAGGCAGTTCATTCATGGCAGTCAAAGTCAAATTCCTGAGCGTTGTTGTACCGATCGAGAACATCAACAAGAGTTCTATCGAGGGAGGGCTTTCCGGCCTGCTGAAGCAATTCGGTAACAGTCGCGGAAAGTCCTTCTGGCTCGATGAGCACCTCTATGTCGAGTTCGCAATGAACCCGATCGACATCCAGTCATTGGTCGAAAGGTGGGAGTCTCTTGGCCTAAGCTCTCGCACCGAAGAAGGCGGTCAGCGGATGTGGAGAGACCTTTGCGTTGTTGACTTCTACCAAGGCCCCACCCTGCCCTGCAGATGGCTGACGTTTGATCCAAACGCGAACACGGTGTGGAAGAGTGGTACCGCTCCCGGAGCTATCGTCGGTCCGGACTCAGAAGGAGATCCGGCTCCATTGTTCATACCATCAGAGAGGATGGCTGAAATGGCGAGATTTTCGACCTCCGGCCTGGATGGGAACGTTGAGGCAAAGCCATGGTGGAAGTTTTGGTAGACCGTATGCCTAAATCGAATTGCGGAGTTTGATCCCCTTTTTATCGAGCTAAACGAAACTCAAATTGGACAATCAGTCTTTTAATAACAAGCACCTGGTTGGTTTTTAGCAGCCAGCTTTTACCGCAAGCGCCAAGTTATACCGCAGACCTTGCGGTATACATTACGTTAGATTGCACGGGAGGCGACGTGGACACCGAGATTCAAG
>NZ_JBFUBY010000464.1:0-1952 GCF_056405515.1 Polaromonas sp. P1_G2 | reverse complement strand
GGCTTAAGGATCCCGCAGATCAACTGGAGTAGCGTGCTCTTGCCGGATCCATTGCGGCCGATGATGCCAACAGTCTCGCCTTTTTTGATCTCGAAAGAAACATCGCTCAATGCGGTGAATTCACGATGGAAGCGCATTCGCCCGAGCGTGAATGCCTGTTTGATCCGGTCGCCGGGGTGGCCGAAGATGCGGTAAGTCTTGGTCAGATTCCTGACGGAAATGGCGACGTCAGAGTGCATCGGCAAACTCCTCCCGGCTGTGCTGGAAGAAGGCATAACCGAGCACAGCCACCACCAGGCAGAAAACCAGGGCCAAGCCCCACGTGCCCCAATCAATTGCTTGTCCGGTGACGACGGCGCGAGAGGCCTCGATGACGATTCCCAGTGGGTTGTAGTGATAGGCCGGGCGTAGAACAGCCGGTACCGCGCTCATCGGATAAAACACGGGCGACAGAAACATCAGCATTTGCACAAACACCGGCAGGATCTGGGTCATGTCCTTGATGAACACGCCCCACGCCGCCACAAACCACGAGAGGCCCAAGGCTAGCAGGAGGACGGGAAGCAACAAAATCGGGAACAGCACAACCTGGCCGTGCAGGCCGCCTGCCCAAGCCAGGGCCGCCACCAGTATGAGAAAGTTGAACGCGCCATGGACCAAGGCGGCCCCTAAGGGAACCACGGGCAGGATATGCACGGGAAAGATAATCTTCTTCACAAAACTGGGATAACCGCGTACGGATGCCGGCGCGCGGGACACAGTCTCGGCAAAGACATTAAAAGTAATCAGGCCGCTGTAAAGCAGCAGCCAGAATGGCAGGCCGCTGTCCTGCTGGGGCCAGCGCGTCTGAAAGACCTGGCCGAAGATGAAGGCGAAAATCGCCAGCATCAGCAGCGGGCTGAGGAAAATCCACAACACGCCGAACATCGCGCCCCTGTAGCGCAGCAGCACGTCCCTCTTGATGAGCTGGCCGAGCAGGTAGCGGTGGCGCCAGATATCGGCAACGATCCGCACCGGGTTCACGACGACCGTGCTCATGACGGGAAAGCGGATGCGCATGTCCGCAGTGAAAGGCCGGCAGGGCCAGTGCCTGGTGGCGGGTGCTGAGGCAGAGTTTTCATTGTTTTTACTGGACGGTGGCTTAGAGGCGCCAGACCGCGAACCCCGCCGCATTGAGCCTGCCACCATCAAACCGCGCCTTGACATCGATAAAACATCCGCCATGTTTCAGCTTGTCGGCATAGGACGCGTGCGGTTTGGACAGAAATGGTTCGTGAGCCACCGCAACCACCACCGCGTCCGCTTGCGGCAATGAATCCCAGGCAATCAACTCGACGCCATACTCCAGCCGCGCCTCGGCCGCATCGGCGACCGGGTCATGCACGAACACCTCTACGCCGTAGGCGCGCAGTTCGGTGATCAGGTCCCATACCTTGGAATTGCGCAGGTCCGGCACGTCTTCCTTGAAGGTGATCCCCAGCACATTGACCTTGGCGCCTTTGATGTGCCTGTCCGCCTGGATCAGCTGCTTGACGGTCTGCTCCGCAATGAACTTGCCCATGTTGTCGTTGATGCGACGCCCCGCGAGGATCACTTCGGGGTGGTAGCCCAGCATCTCGGCTTTGTACGTCAGGTAGTAGGGGTCGACGCCGATGCAGTGCCCGCCGACCAGGCCTGGGCGGAAAGGCAGAAAGTTCCACTTTGTCCCTGCCGCTTCCAGCACCTCCAGCGTGTCCAGGCCCAGCATGTTGAAGATGACGGCGAGTTCGTTCATCAGGGCGATATTCAGATCCCGCTGCGTGTTCTCGATGACCTTTGCGGCCTCCGCCACCTTGAGTGACGAGACTTTATGCACGCCGGCGCTAACGACTTTTTCATACAGCGCCGCAACACGCTCCAGGGTAGCGGGGCCGTCTCCGGCCACCACCTTGACCGTGTTCGCGAGCGTGTGC
>NZ_JBFUBY010000463.1:0-1959 GCF_056405515.1 Polaromonas sp. P1_G2 | reverse complement strand
GTCGAAGGTCTGCACTTTCTTGTTAAGCAGCGGGTCGCTGGAGTTCGCATCAAAGGCCGCCATGGCCTCGGCCACCAGTTGCAGGTTCAGCACGCTTTGATTGGCCGTGCTGCCGTACCAGTAGCTGAAGGTCAGCTGGTCGGTGTCGCTGATCTTGAGGATCAGGTCATTACCGCTCTTTTCCAGGCTCAACTTGGCGTAGTCAAGGCCGACGCCGCCCAGGCTGACGGTGTCGTCCGGGTTCACAGATGCTCCGCTCGCATACAGCGTATCCTGACCGTCACCGATATTGAAGGCGATGAGGTCTTTCCCGTTGCCGAGGTAGACGACGTCGTTTCCGGTGCCACCTATGAAGAGGTCCGCAGCAGCGGCGCTGCCGCTCAAATGATCGGCGCCGGCTCCTGCATTGAGGTAATTGCTGCCATTGCCATCCGCGAGCTGGTCGTTTCCTGCACCGCCTTCGAGCACATCGAAGCCACCGGCGCCATCGAGCATGTCGCTGCCGCCAAGCCCCTTCAGCATGTCATTGCCGGTGGCACCAAGCATGTAGTCATCACCCTGGGTTCCACCAAACACCACCGCTGCCGCCATCGCAGCGAAGTCGGTTTTGTTCCACAGCGTGCCATCGGCAAATTCGACCTGCTCGACCTTGTAGCCATCGTTCAGATACCAGTGGTACAGCGTGATCACGTCCGTTGTGCCGTCTATGCTCAGGAAAAGATCCCAGTTGTTGCGGTTGAGCTTGATGTCGCCGGCCGTCACGGAGCTGTCGAAGCGGAGGGTATCGATGTTGCCAGCCGTAGTGTCGTATTCGGCAATGATGTCCGAACCGTCCCCGCGCCTATATAGGTACACGTCATTGCCGATATTGCCRYTGAGCGTGTCGTTGCCGGCGCCGCCATCGATCACGTCGCCRAGAATYGACCCCATCACGAGATCATCRCCCGCCGTCCCGCCAAACACCGCCATSGCGGTCAGGGCCGGGATATCCCACACCGTGCCGTCGGCAAACTGGACTTGCTCGATCTTGAAAGCGTCGTTGGCAAACCAGTATCGCAGCGTGATCCGGTCCGAGGTTCCGCTGATATTGAGATAAAGATGATCCTGGTCGCGAGTTACCTTGACGTCAGAAGCGGCCACCGAGTTGTCGAAACGAACAGCGTCAACGTTTCCGGAATTTACGTTGCTCTCCGCGATGGTGTCCGATCCGTCTCCACGCCTGTAGAGGTAGACGTCGTTTCCGATGCCCCCGTCCAACAGGTCGTTACCGCCTTGCCCTTGCAGTATGTCGTCGCCTCCAGTGCCAGAAAGAGAGTCATCTCCCGCGGTSCCACGAACAATGCTCAGGTCCAGCAAGTCRCTTTGATTCCATACCGTACCGTCGGCGAACTCRACGCGCTCGACCTTGTCGGCGTCSCYGTCAAACCAGTTGTWCAGGATGATGCGGTCCGTCGTGCCCGCTATATTCAGGTACAGATTGGCCTGGTCCCGAGTCACATTGATGTCCGCCACGGCCACTGAACTATCGAAACGGACTGTGTCGATATTGCCTGCGAATTCGTCGTGCTCGAGGATGGTGTCCGTGCCGTCGCCTCGCTTGTACAGGTACACATCGTTGCCCGCCAGGCCGCGAAGCTGGTCGTCTCCACCGCCGCCCTCCAGCACGTTGTCGCCCCCCGTTCCCTCGATGTAATCATTGCCGTCAGTGCCGCCGAACACCGTAGCATTCGCCATCGCGGCGAAGTCGGTTTTGTTCCACAGCGTGCCATCGGCAAACTCGACCTGTTCGATCTTGTAGGCATCGTTCAAATACCATCTGGCAAGCGTGATCACATCCGTCGTGCCGTCTATGCTCAGGAAAAGATCCCAGTTGTTGCGGTTGAGCTTGATGTCGCCGGCCGTCACGGAGCTGTCGAAGCGGAGGGTATCGATGTTGCCAACCGTGGTGTCGTATTCGGT
>NZ_JBFUBY010000462.1:0-1966 GCF_056405515.1 Polaromonas sp. P1_G2 | reverse complement strand
GTCCTGCACCACCAGCTTGGTGCCGACCAGCAGGCCCAGCTGGTTGACCAGCAGGTCGCGCTGGTCCAGCAGGTCGTTGGGGGCCTGGCCGCCCGAGGCGTTGCTGAACATCGCCACCTGCTTGTTGAGGCTGGCGATCTGCTCGGCATAGGTGTTGATCTGCGCCACGGTGCCGGAGATCTGGTCGTTGGTGGTGCTGTTCAGGCCTGTCAGGTACTGGTCCATGGAGCGGAACTGGTTGGCCGTGGCCTGCGCGGAGCTGATCAGCTGCTGGCGCGCGGCCGGGTCGGCCGGCGTGTTGGCGACAGCCTGGATGTTGGTGAACAGCGACTGCAGCTGGGGTGCCAGGCCGGCCTTCTGGTTGGCCAGCAGGTTGTCGATCTGGCTGATCTGCGTGTAGTAGGTCGTCAGCGACTGGTTCAGCGACTGCGCCTGGTTGAGCTGCGAGGACAGGTAGGCGTCGTAGCTGCGCGTCACGTCGGCCACCTTGGCGCCGCTACCGAAGAAACCGACGCTGGCGCGGTAGGTGCCACCGGCCGAAGCGATCTGCGCCGACTGCCGGCTATAGCCCGGCGTGTTGACGTTGGCGGTGTTGTGGCCGGTGGTCACCAGCGCGGCCTGGGCGGCGTTGAGGCCGCTGAGCCCGGTGTAGAACATGTTATTGGACATAAATCGGGTCTTTCACGGCGGCGGGTTGCGCCTGGGGAATGCGGGTGACGCCCACAGGCTGTCTATATATAGAGGGATAACGGCCGGGCTCTGGGTTAACTTGAGGGTGAACTCAGTTGCATCACAGATTTTTTGTAGAAGGGGAGGAATACATTTATCCGCAGATTTCGCAGATTTACGCAGATTGAAGACAAGATTTTTTGCATTCAAGGCTTCACTCTTATTGCCATACGCGACCATGTGACTTTTCATCAGATTCTCTTCATCTGTGTAAATCTGCGTAATCTGCGGATATAAATTTCTGCGTATCCGCGGATCAAGATTTCATCCGAAGATGACGCGAATTTAAGCAGGTTGAAAACGGAGACAGCTGCAAAGCAGTCACAACAACCAGAAGGTTTTTCTGATTGGCTCCGCCTTACGCGGTTAGCGAACGCTGCCACCTTTTGGCGCGTTCTTCAAATTCGCGCCGGCGATCCTCATCAATCTGCCCGGCCTTGTAGACCGAGTCGCCAATCAGCCCCTTGATTTCCTTGACCGCCGCCGCGCTGCGCTGGGCCAGGTGTTTGACTTCGGCGGCCACGGCGGCAAAACCGCGGCCCTGCTCGCCGGCACGGGCCGCTTCGGCGGCGGCGCTGTGGGCCAGGCTGCGCGTGCGCAGCGCGATGCCGTCGATCACGCCAATGATGTCGGCGATCTTTTCAGCGGGCAGGGGGTCCGGCCTGGCGGCCGCCACGCCGGGGTAGCCCAGCGTGAGAGGCAATTTTTCAACAGTCGATACCGGATGGCTGGTGGTCGCGTGCATGCGCACTCCTTGGAAATCAATGGTGTTGTCTGATGCAAGGCCGTGCCCGCGGCACGCCTCGCCCCTGCTTATCGGCCGGCTTCGGCAAAAACTTGAGCACTTGTTCACGCCGTGCCGGAAATTTTTATGCTGTCGCTACGTGGATGCTCAGAAGGTCTCCCAGCTGCCGCCGGCCGCGCCAGCCGCCAGCGGGGGTGCGATGGCCTGGCGGGCGTGGGGCGGTTGCCTCGGTGTGGCCGCAGGGCGGGCCGGGGTGGTGGGACGGCGCGGCGCGTGCACCTGCCCGTCGCCCTCTTCCAGCTTGAACACGCTGACGGCTTCCGACAGGCCGCTGGCCTGCTCTTGCAAGGAAGAGGCCGCGGCGGCTGCTTCTTCCACCAGGGCCGCGTTCTGCTGCGTGACCTGGTCCATCTGGGTGATGGCCTGGTTGATCTGTTCTATGCCCGAGGTCTGTTCCTGGCTCGCGGCCGTGATCTCGGCCATGATGTCGGT
>NZ_JBFUBY010000461.1:0-1970 GCF_056405515.1 Polaromonas sp. P1_G2 | reverse complement strand
GCCGTGGCCGTCCTTTGCGCTGACCCAGACCGGCTGCACTTGGGCATATTCGCCCACGAACTGGTAGTTGAACTGCCGCATGCGGCGACCGAGCTCGCCAGAATGCACTTCCTCTGCCGTGGGGGTGTAGATCTCAATGTCGCTCATGGATGAAAGCATGTTCATCCAGCATTTTGTCATGCTGAAGTATTGATTAGAGGAGAGCGGACGCCGTTTCCCAACGCTGAGCATTACGGTCTTTGTGATGCTCAGCAAATCCTCCCCTAATCGGAGGGTTTTTTACGCCTAGTTATTCAGCAATGGCTCTAAATGTCAATTGCTGCTTAGCAACAGGCTCATGTGTTGGCCATCATAGAACGTACCATCAAGTCGAATTGCTTCGGGTTCGAGCCCGTAGGGTTCGAAGCCGAGCGACTGATAAAGGCCGATTGCGGCGGTGTTTGGCAAGAACACGGTCAAATTTACGCGGTGCACATCTTGTGAGCGTGCGTGTTCCAACGCAGCCTCGACAGCCATCCGGCCGAATCCTTGACCTTGATGCGATGGATCGACGAAAGTCCCCCAAAGAGTCACCTTGTGCATGGAAGAGGGAAATCGGCTCGTCCACGCGACGGCCGAGCACGCACGCAGCAGGCCGTCGACAAACACGCCAAAGGCCGCGCTAGGGGCGGGAGCGCCCAGCTGATCACGGAACCCCTGCAGCGGCCTGGTCAACTCTTCAGCAAGCGAAAGCCCCATAGGCACGGGATTGTGTTCAGTGACCCGACGTCGCAAGGCGGAAAATTCGTCCGCATCAGAGGTCATCAGTTGGCGAGTGTTGAGTTCTGGCTTCACAGGGTCCTTGCGTGAGTCGGAGGTCCGCTTCCGGCCGATTGTCGAAGTCTAGCCTACACACCGGTAAGCAGCCGCTCGGTCATCAAGATGGGGTGCCCAGCTTGGGTTCGGTGGACAATGGGGCATGACCGCCGACCAAGAGAACCCGACAGTTTGGCCCGACTTCATGGGTGCTTTGGAGCCGGAAGCATCGGAGAGCCCAGTTACTGCTGCCGCTCCAACAGACATCGCCGTGCTGAAACCTTCGAGCGATCTGCCGGCTTCGGTCGCGGCTTGGTCCGGGGACTGGTCAGGATGGGCCGGCCAAGGCCGGAGCTACGACGTCAAGCTGATCGTCGAAAGTCTCTCACGGAACGAAGCTACGATCGTGTGCGTGCGAGCGTCCGGCGACCAGGGTGTTTTTAGCGAACGCGTGCTCGCTCAGGTTCGCGGGAACGAACTGCGAGGCCGCCTGACAAACGGCGCAAGCCTCCAATTTCGGATGAGAAATCCGGATGTAGTAGAACTTCTGTGGCGCGAACTGGACGGTCGCTGGATCGCTGGGGTCCTATCACGGCCGAGTGTTGAAGAACAACGAATCAGCGAACGCGTGCCCACCGAGATGTTCGAACGTGGCGAGCAGATCATGCTCGAGATGGTGACGTTCAAACCGGCCGGGCCGGGTCCTTTCCCCACGCTTGTGTTCAATCATGGTTCGACGGGTATCGGAAACGATCCGGCGCTGTTTACCAGCACGGTGACCAGCCCGGCGATGGCGAAATATTTCAACGATCGTGGCTGGATGGTCGTGTTCCCACAACGACGCGGGCGCGGAAAATCAGGCGGCCTTTACGACGAGGGATTCGAACCAGATCGGTCGCAATACTCAGACGATCCCCAATACGCACTTCCGGGATTCGAGCACGCGCTGCTAGACGTGGCGTGCGTTGTCGAGCACTTGCTTACGCGGCCCGATGTTGATCGTGAGCGCCTGCTGATTGGCGGRCATTCTCGGGGTGGCTTCCTTGCATTGGCATTCGCAGGAGCGCGACCGAAGCTCTTTCTCGGCGTCCTCAATTTCGTGGGAGGCTGGGTTGACGAGCAGGGCCCCGCATCCGAGATGATCAATCCCGTGATCGCCAGGAGGGGAGCAACAT
>NZ_JBFUBY010000460.1:0-2015 GCF_056405515.1 Polaromonas sp. P1_G2 | reverse complement strand
AGCCAGGGCTTCCAGAACCAGCGTACGCAGCTGGCCACCACCAGGCCCAACAGCAGCAGGGTGGCGAGTTCCGCGCGCCAGTGTTCGGGCTGCGGGTAGCGGCCCAGCAGGATGATGCGGCCCTTTTCGCGGATCACGCCCCAGCAGGCGCCCACGCCGCGCGCGGCCTGGCAGGCGTCCGGGTCGGCCGCGGTGACGGCATGGAAGATGCCCCACTGCGCGATGCCCGAGGCGGCCCACGCCAGCAGCGCGAGCACGACAAGGGAAATCACCGTATTGCCGATGCTGGAGAACAGGTTGTTGCGCAGCCAGGGGCCGACACCCTCCATCTTGATGGGGGCGGGGCGGGCTGCGATCGGGACAAAGGTTTTGCTCATCGCTCAGCGCTCCTTGATGGCGGCACGGCTGTTGAACCAATTCATCAGGCCGGACGTCGCCAGCGAGGTGCTCAGGTAGATCAGCATGATGATGGCGATGCACTCCACGGCCCGGCCGGTCTGGTTCAGCGAGGTGTTGGCGATGGAGACCAGGTCCGGGTAACCCACGGCGACGGCCAGCGAGGAATTTTTGGTGAGGTTGAGGTACTGGTTGGTCAGCGGCGGGATGATGACCCGTAGCGCCTGCGGCAGCACCACCAGCCGCATCGAGTGGCCGCGCGACAGGCCCAGCGAGGCGCTGGCCTCATGCTGGCCCAGCGACACCGAGGCGATGCCGGCGCGCACCACTTCGGCCACGAAGGCGGAGGTGTAGAGCACCAGGCCCAGCAGCACCGCGAGGTACTCCGGCGACAGTGCCCCGCCGCCTTCGACCTGCGACTCGGTCAGCAACGGCATGTTCCATTCGTTGGGCGCGCCGCCGGCGAGCCAGCCAAGCAGCGCACCGCCGATGACCAGCGCCAAAGACACCCAGAACACCGGCCGCGGTTTGCCGGTCAGGTCGAACTGCCGGCGCGCGCTACGTGCATAGAACACGCTGGCCGCGACACCGACCAGGGCGCCCACAAGCGCCAGCGTCTGGCCCAGCTTCCATACCGGCGAAGGGTAGGAGAGGCCGTTCTTGCTGACGTAAACCCATTTGCCGATGTGCAGCGCCTGGTCGATGGCCGGCAGGTATTCGGTGAACAGCAGGTACCACATCAGCAGTTGCAGCAGCACCGGGATGTTGCGGAAGGTCTCCACGTAGCCGTAGCACAGCGCGCGCACCAGGGCGTTGCGCGAGAAGCGGCCCACGCCCAGCAGGGTGCCCAGGGTTGAGGTCAGCACGATGCCGACCACCGCCACGCGCAGCGTGTTGACCAGCCCGACCAGGAAGGCTTTCCAGTAGGGGTCTATGGAGTCGTAATTGAGCCAGCCTTCGCCGATGTCGAAYCCGGCCGGTTGCATCAGGAAGTCGAAGCCGCTCTGGATGCCGCGGGTCTTCATGTTGGCCATGGTGTTGCTGACCAGCAGCCAGATCAGGAAGACGATCAGGCTGACGGCGGCTATCTGGTAGACGATGGCGCGCGCCTGCTTGCTGCGCCAGGAAAAAACCTTGCGCCGCAGGGCCGGAGCCGGGCGCGGGGGAATCAGGGAGTGCTCGGACATAAACGGGGTACCCAAAAAAGCGGGCCGCTCGACAACGTGTGGTTGTGAGCGGCCCGTTGCGTTAGCGCATCGGAATCAGGTGATCAGGTCAGCGCACCGGCATGGCGTACATCTGGCCGCCCTTGTTCCACTGGTTGTTCTGGCCTCGCGGCAGCGCCAGCGGCGTCTTGGGGCCGACGTTGCGTTCGAAGATCTCGCCGTAGTTGCCGACGGCCTTGACGGCGCGCACCAGCCACTCCTTGTCCAGGCCCAACAGCTTGCCGGTGTCCTCGCCGCTGCCGGTCAGGCGCATGACCACGGGGTCCTTGCTGTCCTTGGTCATGGCGTCGACATTGGCCTGGGTCACGCCGTACTCTTCGGCTTCGACCAGGCCGTACACCACCCACTTGACGATGGCGAACCACTCGTCGTCACCGCGGCGCACCATGGGGC
>NZ_JBFUBY010000459.1:0-2056 GCF_056405515.1 Polaromonas sp. P1_G2 | reverse complement strand
TCTCCGACCTCACTACGCCTCTTCAGACGCCGGAGGCCTTCCTGCGGAACATCCTTGAAACGGCGAAGCGTTGAGAATACTGATCGTCAGCCAGTATTTCTGGCCTGAAAACTTCATCATCAGCGATTTCGTCCGCAAGCTGGCGGAGCGTGGACATGAGGTGGTGGTGGCCACGGGCAAACCCAACTATCCGGATGGCCAGGTATTCCCGGGTTACCGGGCCGGCGGCGTGGCGCGAGAGCGCTTCCTGGACAAAGTGGATGTGGTGCGCGCGCCGATTTGGCCCAGGAGGCGGGGCGGCGGCATCAATCTGACGCTGAATTACCTGTCTTTTGTGGGCTCCGGCCTGTTGTGTTTCCCTTGGCTGTTGCGATCGCGCTCCTTTGACGCCATCCTTGTGTTTGCCCCTTCGCCGATCACCCAGGTGATCCCCGCGATCCTGCTGAAATGGCTGAAACGGGCCCATCTCGCCGTATGGGTGCAGGACATGTGGCCCGAGAGCCTGTCGGCGACCGGTTTTATCCGGAATACCTCGGTGCTAAAGGCTGTTGGCGGGCTGGTGCGCTGGATTTATGCCCGCAGCGACACGCTGCTGCTTCAATCAAGGGCTTTTCAGGAGCCCACAGCCACTTACGCCGACCCCGAAAAATTCGTTTATTTCCCGAACTCCGTGGATCCCGACGTGCCGGCAGGGGCGCCGGACCCGCTGCCGCTGGAACTCTCCAGCCGTTTGGCTCAGAAATTTTGCGTGGTCTTTGCCGGCAACCTGGGAAAGGCGCAGGCGCTCGAAACCGTGGTACAGGCCGCCGTATTGTTGCGGGATGAGCCCCAGATTAGCCTGGTGCTGGTAGGCAGCGGCAGCATGCTGGAGTGGGTCCAGGGCCAAAAAACCCTTTTAAAGCTGGATAATCTGGACTTGCCCGGGCGTTTTCCGGCTGAATCCATGCCGGAACTGTTCCGCCAGGCCTCGGCCCTGCTGGTGACGCTGAAGGGCGGCGGGGTGCTCGCCCATACCGTGCCGAGCAAAATACAGGCCTATCTTGCCGCGGGGCGCCCGATTGTCGCGGCCTTGCAGGGTGAGAGCGGCAAGGTGGTGGAAGATGCCGGGGCCGGCATGGTGTGCGCACCTGAAGATGCGCAGGCCCTGGCCACCTGCATACGCCGCATGCATGCTTTGCCGCTTGCCGCGAGGGAAGCCATGGGGCAAAGGGGGCGGGCTTGGTTCGATGGAAATTTTGATATGAATCGCCAGATTGGACGGCTTGTGGACATACTGCAGGCGCGCCGCTCTGGCTTGAAAGGGTGATGACAGATGCGTGTACTGGTACTCGGCGCAAGCGGCATGCTGGGCAGTGCGGTGTTTCGGGAGTTTGATGGACACGCGCCCCACGAAGTCTGGGGCCTTGTGCGTAACGAAGCCCTCCTGTCCTATTTTTCGCCCGCCCAGCAGCGCCGGATCCTGACCGGTGTGGACGTTCTTGATGAGGCGGCCCTCCGCGCGGCTTTCGAGCGCGTGCGCCCGGACGCGGTCATCAATTGTATTGGCCTGATCAAGCAGAAGGAGCACGTGGAAGACCCCCTGGTGGTGCTGCCCATCAACGCGATGCTGCCCCATCGCCTGGCGTCCTTGTGCGAGCCCGGCAAGGTCCGGCTGGTGCACGTCAGCACGGATTGCGTATTTTCCGGCCGCAAGGGCATGTACACGGAGGACGACCCATCCGATGCCGAGGACTTGTACGGAAAATCCAAATACATCGGCGAGCTGCGCGACGCCGCGCATGCGGTGACCCTGAGAACCTCCATCATCGGGCGTGAGCTCAATTCCAGCCGCGCACTGGTGGACTGGTTTCTGGCCCAGCAGGGTTCGGTTCATGGTTTCAGGCGCAGCATTTTTTCAGGCATGACCGCCATCGAGCTGGCGCGGGTCATGCGCGACGTCGTGTTACCCGATGTTTCGCTGCATGGCCTTTACCATGTGTCGTCCGCGCCCATCAGCAAATTCGACCTCCTGAAACTGGTGGCCGCGCAGTATGGGAAGGCCATCGATGTGCTGCCG
>NZ_JBFUBY010000458.1:0-2072 GCF_056405515.1 Polaromonas sp. P1_G2 | reverse complement strand
GTCTCCAACTGGTATTTGCCGATGTTCGGCGCCGCGGTGGTGCTGCTGATGGTCTGGCTGCCCGACGGCCTGCTCAGCATTCCCGACCGCATCAGGAGCAGGCGCGCGGCGCGCGAGGCCTCACAGGCACGCGCTGCGGCCGCCGGCCGGATCGGAGCGGCATCATGAGCAATGCATTGTTAAAAGTCAGCGGCCTCAAGAAAGCCTACGGCGCCATCCAGGCCGTGGCTGGTGTGTCCTTCGAGGTGATGCCCGGCGAGATCTTCGGCGTCATAGGCCCGAACGGCTCGGGCAAGACCACCATGTTCAACAGCGTGCTGGGGCAGATCACGCCGAACGAGGGCTCGATCGAACTGAACGGCCAGAACATCACCGGCCTGTCGCCGCTCGAGTTGAGCCGCCGCGGCGTCGGCCGCACCTTCCAGACCCTGCAAGTCTTCGGCAAGATGACGGTGCGAGACAACCTGATCGTTGCCGCGCAGGAGCACAAGGGCAGCATGTTCAGCCGCATGTTCGCGCCCGGCGATTCGGGCCTGGGCGACAAGGCCGATGCGCTGATCGACCAGTTCCGCATACGCCACGTGGCCGACAAGCCGGCCGGCACCCTGAGCTACGGCCAGCAAAAACTCGTGGACATCGCCATGGCTTTCATGGCCGAGCCCGACCTGGTGCTGCTCGACGAGCCCTGCGCCGGCGTGAACCCCAGCCTGGTGGGCGGCATTTCCTCGCTGCTCAAGGAACTCAACCAGAACCCCAAGTTCGGCCGCAAGAGCTCTTTTGTCGTGATCGAGCACAACATGGATTTTGTGATGGACCTGTGCCACCGCATCATGGTGATGGTGGAGGGCCGGGTGATGGCCATAGGCACACCGGCTGAAATTCGCGCCAACAAAGAAGTCCTCGACGCCTATTTGGGGAATTGAAGATGAGCAACGATACCTGTATTGAATTCGACGACGTGGTGGCGGGCTACAAGGATTTCATGATCCTCAACAACCTGTCCTTCAAGGTCAGGCGCGGCTCCATCACCTTGCTGCTGGGCCCCAACGGCGCGGGCAAGTCAACCGTGCTCAAAACCCTGTTCGGCCTGCTCAAGCCGCGCCAGGGCCGCATCCTGCTGGACGGGGTGGACATCTCGGGCGCGAGCCAGAAGGAGCTGCTGGCAAGGGGCATCGCCTTTGTGCCGCAGGGCCGCAACCTGTTCGGGCAACTCACGGTGTTCCAGAACCTGGAACTGGGCGGCATCACGCTGGGAACCAAGACCACGCACGAGCGCATCCCCGAAGTGTTGGAATTTTTCCCGCGCGTCAAGGAGCGCCTGCACTCGCAGGCTTCGGCGCTGTCGGGCGGCGAGCAGAAGCAGCTGGAAATCGGCCGCGCGCTGCTGCTGCGGCCCAAGGTGCTGCTGATCGACGAGCCTTCCATCGGCCTGTCGCCCATGGTGGTGCAGGACGTGTTCAAGCTGCTGCAGCGGCTGGCGGCGCAGGGCACAACCGTGCTGATGGTCGAGCAGAACGTCAAGAGCGCGCTCAAGATCTCGGACGACGCCATCGCGCTGGAGTCGGGCCAGCTGGTGCTGCACAAGCCGGCCGCGCAGCTGCTGGCGGACCCCAACATCGAGCGCCTGTTCCTGGGCGGCGGCCATGTGCCGGGCGCGGCCGTGGCAGCGCCCGCCGCGCAAACTTCTTGAGCTGGAACCTTTGAACCGGAGAACACCATGAGCACCGCCAAGCAAGCGCCCGCCGCCGACCGCGAAGCCATCCCCGAAGTCGCCAATCCACTGGGCATGGACGGCATCGAGTTCATCGAATACACCACCTCCAAGCCGCAGGCCCTGGGCCAGGTGCTGGAGATGATGGGTTTCAGGCCGGTGGCGCGGCACCGCTCGCGCGAGGTCATGCTGTACCGCCAGGGCGGCATGAACGTCATCGTCAATGCCCACATCCCGGCCATGCCCGACGGCGCCGCACCGACCGACAAGCCGGTGATCGCCGCCGTGGCGCTGCGCGTGCGCGATGCGGCAGAAGCCTACCGCCGCGCCCTGGAGCGCGGTGCCTGGGCCGTGCCCTCGC
>NZ_JBFUBY010000457.1:0-2079 GCF_056405515.1 Polaromonas sp. P1_G2 | reverse complement strand
GACCGGTAGCTCGATTTCCTGCGCGTCGGGCGTCAGGGCGTCCACACTGATCAACATAAATGTGCCCCTGTCTTGCATATCCACCCGCGGGAACGACCAGCGGGCTGCGGTTGCCTTGACAAAAGCGGTGGCCACCTTTTCGGCGACTTCGGGGTGGAAAGCGGGAATAGTCATAGGAGTATTCGGTTTGGAGGATGCTGTAACTGAATGTTTCCATAATGACGCGCGCCGCGCTTTTCGTCACTGCCCTGAAAAAGGTTTTCAAATGGTACCGGGAATAGTTCCGGGGAATAGTTCCGGTTTTTTTGGTCTGTTTGTTGCTGAGGGGCTTGGGAATCCCCTTGGCGGCCAAAAGCATCAGTTGCGGGCTTAACCGGAAATTGGCTTGCGCACAGCAATAACCTGGGCAGCCGGCATGCGTGCTGGCCGTAGGACTTGCTGTCGAGTGAGAGAGTGTCAGCGCACTGTGGTGCGGTTACGGCGCCAGGCCGAACCGGAGGTGCACTGTTGGCGGGGCTGAACTTGTGCCACGCAAGTGGCGGAAGCGGTGGCTTACGAACAACACACTAAGGCCCGGAACGCCCGGGCTTTTTTCTTTTGCCGCTCAATATTGGCCGGTTTTCCGCTCGAAATCACGAGAACAAACGTCGCAGAGGGTTTCGAACTTTGGGTGAGGCCTTCGGCACGGTGCTATGGCTTCGCCACTGAGCCATGAGTACATGTCTCAGCCCATCCGGGTAACGCCCCTCTCACRACAGCGCGTCTTTCCCCCGCCGCGCCCACCATTTCCCTGAGTTCCCGCGCCATTCCTCCGGAAGCCTGCCCCAGGCCTGTCACGGCTGCGCGGGGCATTCATAAAGCTTTCAGATGGCGCTTCGCGCTAGTCGCTTTACAAACCTTCCCCGCACATCCGCGCCATTCCTGGTGCCGTCATCCTCCGGGCGCAGGAACTCAGGGAAACGGTGACAGATGTTCGCTCTCTGGTGGAAAGACCAGAACCCCAATTCGGGGAGGGCGAGAAATCTAGGGACCCGGTAACTTTTAAAGGAGCGACGACATGGCGAAACGACAGATCAGCGAACCAAGCACCACCGCACTGCGGGAGCAATGGCTACACGCACTAGCCACCAAGATGAAACCGATCATCGACGCGAAAGCAGGCATCAAAATCCCAGCTTACCGCGTCGCGTGCGGCTTTCCGAGCAAGGGCGGTGAACTGGGCAAGAAAACCAGGGTGCGCGGCCAGTGTTGGAGCGCGGCCGCAAGCGACGATCTGCACGCGGAGATCTTCATATCTCCAGTCGAGGACGACGCGGACAAGATAGCGGCGATCCTGGCTCACGAGCTGATCCATGCGGCGCTCCCCCTTGCAGGTCACAAGCGCCCGTTTCAGGTGGCGGCGGCAAAGATCGGCCACACGAAGCCGTTCACCACCAGCGAACCCACCGAAGAGTTCATGCTGTGGGCGGCCCCACTGATTAGCGCTGTAGGCGCGTATCCGCACAAGCGTTTAAACGCTTTGGTGCAGGTCGGCGAGAAGAAAAAGCAGGGCGCACGCATGCTCAAGTGCGAGTGCGAAGAATGCGGCTACACGGTGCGGACCACTCGCAAATGGCTGGATGAGGCGGGCGCACCGATCTGCCCGAGAAAAGGCCATGGAAGAATGACGAGCGAGGCCGATGAAGACGGCGGCGACGAATCGTAACGGGTAACGTATGCCCAGACCACGCAAATACGCAAGCGACGCCGAGCGCGTTGCAGCCTACCGCGCCAGGCACGAGCTCGTGACACTTTCCGTCGACGTGCCGGCGGAAATCGTCGCCGGCATCGAGGAATACATGAGGTTCAAGAACCTCACGAAAGCCGCGGTGATTACGAAGCTGGTTAAAACACAGCTACTGCGCAAACGATAACGACGAACAAATTGAATTTCCTCATTCCAGGCGGTGCGAAATTCACTTCAGCTACTTCGCCTCATATGTCTAATCTGGTCGCGCATTGTTTTTGAACGAAATGCTTTTGACAAAACACACCCGGTCGCATCAAAAATCTTCATCATCGTAAAGATGAGCATGACAC
>NZ_JBFUBY010000456.1:0-2100 GCF_056405515.1 Polaromonas sp. P1_G2 | reverse complement strand
GCAGCAGGCCACGCGCGCGGAATTCGAGGTCGGTAGCACGCCCGGCGCGACCAGCACGGCCAGGCCGCAGGAGAGCGCCAAGGTCCACCGCGCGGTGCTTGAAAGCTTCCGCTGGCCCACTGAAATCAGCGCCGAAATGGTGTCGGTGGCGCTGCTCAAACCCGAGCGCATGGGCACCATAGACCTCTTCAACTACGTGCGCCACCTGGACGCCAACGGCCAGACGGCCCAGCGCTATGAAATCGAATTCTGGAAAAAGGTGTTCTACCCGCTGAGCTGCCTGGTGATGGTGATCCTGGCCCTGCCCTTTGCCTACCTGCACTTCCGCTCCGGCGGCATCGCGGGCTATGTGTTTGCCGGGGTCATGATAGGCATCAGCTTCTTCCTGCTCAACAACGTGTTCGGCTACATCGGCAACCTGCGCAACTGGATGCCCTGGCTGGCGGCCGCCACGCCCGGCCTGCTTTACATGGCCGTTTCGCTGGGCGCTTTCGGCTGGCTGGTGCTACGGCGCTAGCGAATGCCCATGACGACGACCGCCACGCCATTGCGCGGCATCATCCTGCTGGCCCACGGCTCGCGCGACCCGCTCTGGCGCGCGCCCATCGAGGCCGTGGCCGCCCGGATACGCGCCGACGCGCCCGGCACGCCCGTGCTCTGCGCCTACCTCGAGCTTTGCGCGCCCACGCTGCCCGAAGCCGCCGCCGGACTGGCCGCCGCCGGCGTGCGTGCCATCCGGGTGTTTCCGATGTTTTTCGGCGTAGGCAAGCATGCCCGCGAGGACTTGCCGCTGCTGGTTGGACAGGTTCAGGCCAGCCATCCAGGCATCGCGGTGGAGCTGCTGCCGAGCGCCGGGGAGCACCCCGAACTGACGGCCTTGATGGCGGCGATCGCCTTGGCCTGAAGCCCGCCGGCCCTGCCGCCTTAGCGCAATACAGGCATAATAAAGTTAATAATTAGCCTGAATTCGCATATGAACCTTCACCAATTCCGATTCGTCCAGGAGGCCATCCGGCGCAACCTGAACCTCACCGAGACCGCCAAAGCGCTGCATACCTCGCAGCCGGGTGTGTCCAAGGCCATCATCGAACTGGAWGAAGAACTCGGCGTGGAAATCTTCGCGCGGCACGGCAAGCGCCTCAAGCGTGTCACCGAGCCCGGCGAGCATGTCCTCAAAAGCATAGAGCTCATCATGCGCGAGGTCGGCAACCTGCGCCGCATCGGCGAGCAGTTCTCGGCTCAGGACAGCGGCACGCTGTCCATCGCCACCACCCACACCCAGGCCCGCTACGTGTTGCCGCAACCGGTCGCCAAGCTGCGCGAAGCCTTCCCCAAGGTCAACGTCAGCCTGCATCAGGGCTCACCCGACCAGGTGGCGCGCATGGTGCTCGACGAAGTCGCCGAAATCGGCATTGCCACCGAGTCGCTGACGCAGTACGACGACCTCGTCACCCTGCCCTGCTACGAATGGCAGCACATGCTGGTGATCCCGGTGGACCATCCACTGGCCAAAAAAGAAAACATCACGCTGGAAGACCTGGCCGAAGAGCCGCTGATCACCTACCACCCGTCCTTCACCGGCCGCACCAAGATAGACCTGGCCTTCGCCGCCAAGCGCCTGCAGCCGCGCATCGCGCTGGAGGCCATAGACTCCGACGTGATCAAGACCTATGTACGCCTGGGCCTGGGCGTGGGCATCGTGGCCGAAATGGCCATCAAGGAAGACGGCACCAACAGCGACCTGGTCGCCATCCCGGCCGGCCCGCTGTTCGGCATCAACGTGGCCCGCGTCGCCTTCAAGCGCAGCGCCTACCTGCGCAATTTCGTCTACAAATTCGCCGAACTGCTCAGCGACAAGCTGGACCGCGCCCTGATCACCAAGGCCATGGCCGGCCGCGTGAATGATTACGAAATTTGATCCACCCCGAAGCGCATCCTGAAGCCATGACCACCACCCTCGAACGCACCCCCAAACTCGAAACCAAGCTGCCCGCCGTCGGCACCACCATTTTCACGGTCATGTCCACGCTGGCCGCCGAAAAAGGCGCGGTCAACCTGGGCCAGGGCTTTCCCGATTTTGAATGCGACCCGCAATTGGTC
>NZ_JBFUBY010000455.1:0-2111 GCF_056405515.1 Polaromonas sp. P1_G2 | reverse complement strand
GGACAAGGCTGTGTTCCCCGACCCGGACAACCTGAAGAAAATGGTGTCTCCGGCCAGCTTCAGCAATGAGGCCCGCGAGTCCATGAGCAATGTGTTCACCGCCTTCAAAAAAGGCAAGTGAGTTTTTGCTGTCTTGAACTGACGGTAGTGAGTTCGAACCCGGCTGTGCATGCAATGCTTTGCGTGCGCAGCTTTTTTTCATCTTGGTGACGACAGGAAGCACTGTTCATGAACCTGCCCCCATCGCCCGGTGATGGTTATTTGCGGACCGACCAGCTGGTCAAGCGCTTTGATGGCGTGGCAGCGGTCGACGACGTCTCGCTGTCCATCCACAAGGGTGAAATCTTCGCACTGCTAGGCAGCTCCGGCTGCGGCAAATCGASCCTGCTGCGCATGCTGGCGGGTTTTGAGAAACCGACCTCCGGCGCGGTCATCCTGGACGGCGTGGACATCGCCTCCTTCCCGCCCTACGARCGGCCSATCAACATGATGTTCCAGTCGTATGCGCTTTTTCCGCACCTGACGGTCTGGGACAACATTGCCTTCGGCCTCAAACGCGAAGGCATGCCAAAGGCCGAAATTGAGGCACGTGTTCAGGAGATGCTCAAGCTGGTCCAGCTCGAGGCTTTTGCCAAACGCAAGCCGCACCAGCTCTCGGGTGGCCAGCAGCAGCGCGTGGCCCTGGCGCGCAGCCTGGCCAAGCGGCCGCAGTTGCTGCTGCTTGACGAACCTCTGGGCGCGCTGGACAAAAAGCTGCGTGAACGCACGCAGTTCGAGCTCATCAACATCCTTGAGTCCGTGGGCGTGACCTGCGTCATGGTGACGCACGACCAGGAAGAAGCCATGGCCATGGCCTCCCGCATCGCGGTGATGAGCCACGGCCGTGTGCTGCAGGTCGGTACGCCCAAGGAAATCTACGAGCATCCGAATTGCCGCTTTGTGGCCGACTTCATCGGCAACGTCAACATGCTRGAGGGAGAGCTCACGCTGGACGAGGCTGATCGGTGCGAGGTCACCACCGACCAGGGCGTCGTGAGCGTGGGGCACGGCATCAGCGGCACCCTGGGCATGTCGGTCGCCATCGCGGTGCGGCCCGAGAAAATCCACATCGCCAAGACCCGGCCGGCCGGTATCGGCACCAACCTGTTTACCGGCAAAGTGCGCGAGATCGCCTACTTCGGCAGCTACAACACCTTCATCGTGGAAGCGGCCGGCGGCCGCACCCTCAAGATCACCGAGACCAACACCACGCGCCACGACAGCGACACGATCACCTGGGACGACCCGGTCTTCTTTTGGTGGGATGGTTCCGCGCCGGTGGTGCTGACGCAATAAGTCCAGCCCCACAGGCCCAATGATTCAATCCCGGCGATGAAAAACATCCCCTCCTGGCTTCAACTCAACCTCGGGCGGCGCTTCGTCATCGCCGTGCCTTACGTCTGGCTGCTGCTGTTTTTTGTGCTGCCTTTCCTGATCCTGCTGCGCATCAGCGTGACGGACATGGGCAACGGCGTGGATCCCTTCGCACCGTTGATTGAGACGGTCAAGGGCTCGTGGCACGTGCYGCTGCGCTACAACAACTACGCATCCATCTTCATCGACAAGGCGCAGGATGCCGCGGGGGGCTTCKGCAACACGATTTACATGGAGGCGTACAAGACCTCGCTGAAGTACGCCTTGCTCACCACGCTGTCCTGCCTGGTCATCGGTTACCCCTTCGCGTACTTCATTGCCCGCTCGCGGCCCGCGATCCGCCCGGCTCTGCTGATGCTGGTGATGCTGCCGTTCTGGACCTCTTTCCTGCTGCGCGTCTACGCCTGGAAGGGCATCCTCGCCGACCAGGGCGTGCTCAACAACCTGCTGCTGTCGTTGGGCATCATCCAGGAGCCCATGGTGATGCTCTACACCGACGTCTCCATGTTGGTGGGCATGACTTACGTGTACTGCCCCTTCATGATCCTGCCGCTCTACGCCAACCTGGTGAAGATGGATTTTCGCCTGCTGGAGGCCGCGCACGACCTGGGCGCCAGCGCCTGGAAGGCTTTCTGGCTGATCACTGTGCCGCTCAGTAAATCCGGCATCGTGGCCGGCTCCATGCTGGTGTTCATTCC